>DAIDLH010000117.1 GCA_027449605.1 Candidatus Muproteobacteria bacterium
ACACTCGCGGCGCCTTGGCTTCGTTGGCCATGTCGGCGAAGCGCCGGATCTTCGTGTTGATCGCCTTGAGCCTGGCGCGGCCGGCCTCGAGCTCCTGCGCCGGCGCGTGGTTCGCCGCCATCTTGCGTGCGTCGCGCGCGAGTGCTTTGGCGAACGCATCGGAGCGGAAGTCGCGGAACACCTGGGCGACGATCATGCGATCGAGCTCGGGCGCGCGCACCTTGCGGCCCTTGCCGGCGCGATAGTAGGTCCCGGCGCCATCGCCGTGCCAGGCGCAGCCGTCGGGATCGACCAGGATCCCGGTCAGCAGGTAATCATGCGACGCGCCGCGCTTGCCGCGGTGCGGATTCGCCTCGAGGCGCTCCAGGATGGCCTCGGCCTCGGCCTCGGTGATCAGCGCCGGGTGCGTGGCGCGCTGGATCTGCCAATCGGCGCGCGGCCGGCGCTTGGTGCCCGACGGGTATTTGCCGCCGATGCGCTCGTTCTGGTGTGCAGTGCCATGCTGAAAAGAGGGTTAAAGGACTAAATCGCTAATCTGCGGACGGCGCGAGCGCGGAGCTTGCTGGTGATGTAGCTGTAGTACTGGGTGCCGTAGTAGAAGCTCTGAGACCAGGCATAGTCAGAATAGGCTGCGTGCTGCTCGCCAGACCAGTAGGCGCGCTCCTGGAACTGAGACTTTAAGGTGCGGAGCAGCACGAGCTGGTCGATGCGCGAAGGCAGCACGCCGCCTTGTTTCTCCGCCCAAGCGTTTGCATCCTTCCAGTTCAATTCTTCGTCGCCGGGCAGTAGCACCAGCGCCGCTGGCAGGTCGCCATTCAGCGTGATGCCGGCAAAGATGCCGCCTTCGTAGGGGGCGCCGATGGCCGGCGGGTCGAACTGTGCAGACGCGTGCACCAGATGCCCGACGATCTGCGTACTGGGGGCGAGGCGCGCCGTTTCGGCGAGGTCAAGCACGACGCCGAGCGGAAGGGTGACCGTGATGGGCTGCTGCAGCTGCTCCGTGGTGAGATCGTTGCGCATGCGAACTCCTGAAATGGATGAATGGATGAAGGACTAAATGGCTACTCTGCGGACGGCGCGAGCGCGGAGCTCGTTGGTGACGTCGTAGCTGGACTGGTGGCCGTAGCCGAAGTACTGACACCAGGCACAGCCAGAATCGGCTGCGTGCTGCTCGTTGGACCAGTACCAGTCGGGCTTGAACTCGTCGGGTAGGGTCCGGCGCAGCGTGGCGAGCTCGACGCGATCGGGCAGGTCGCCGCCGGCTTTCTTCGCCCAGGCGAGTTGCTTCTTCCAGGTGGCTTCGTCCTGGTCGCCGGGCAGCAGGATGATGTGATGCAGCCCTTTCTCGGTGGTGACGATCCCGGCCCAGAGTTCGCCGTCCTTGAGCGGCGGCGGGGTGATGGTGAGCGGCGCGGTAAGTGTGAAACGGGTCGGTGCGGCTTGCGGTGCATTCATGTGGGTCTCCTGGTGGTGGGTAGCGGCGGTCAGCCGGTGGGGTGCTGGCGGTTCCAGATCATCATTGCGTAGTTGGCCACGGCGACCTGGTTGCCCTTGGCCAAGGCCTCACGCTGCAGCTCCTGCAGGTGCTCAATCGCGCAGCCGTCCCATTGGCCCGGGCCGTGGGGACGATTCCAGCCGCGGCGCCCTTCGGCGCGCTTTTCTTCGAGCTTCTTCTGCATCATGTAGACGAAGCGGCCGACGCCGTTGTCGTCGGCGCAGGCGTCGTCGGTCATGGTGGTGATGTCGATGAGCGCCTTCATTTCTCCACCTTCTGTTGGCACATTGGCAATTCGTCCGGAATCGGATCGGTCGCCCTATAAGAGATCGGGATCAACTGAAGGTGCAAGCCGATGGCGTTGGCGACGCTCGCAAGCTGGCGCGCATGGTCAACGCACGCTACGCTTTCATCCTTCCCGGGCCACGTGAAACGAAACGCCGCGTGATTTTGGCAAGTACTCATTTCTTGGCCGCCTTTTTCTTCGCCGGCGCCGCCGGTTTGGCTGCCTTCGCAGGTTTGTCCTTCGCGCGCGCCTCGGCGGCGATCTCTTTCTTGATCTTCGCCGGGTCGATCTTGAGACGCTTCGCCAGGGCGAGGCGCGCGTTCGGTGCATTCCATGTGTTGTCGGCTTCGTCGGCCACCTGCAGCACGACGATGAGGCGCGCGCGGCGTAACGCCTGGACGTGCGTCTCCGATGGAAAGAGGTCGTCGATCGCCAGCGCGCGATAGGCGGTCGGCTGCAGATTGGATGCTTTGGCGGGTGCGTTCATTAGATCGTTCTCCCCGTTGATTAACCTTGGGTGTCGCGGCCTTTGACCAGGCGCGGCTTGCCGGCTTCGGGTTTTTCGGGCGCCGGCAGCGGAATGAAGCCCGATCCGTCCTGGCCGGTTACTTTGATGAATTCGACCTCGACCTTAGCCGTATCGACGATCACCTTGGCGACTTCTGCGACCGCCTTCGCGCGTGCAATTTCCATCGGTGCGTCCTTGTCCTTGAGCGCTTCGAGCGTCTCAAACAGGTGATTGCGCAGATCTTCGATCTTGTTCTTCACGGACTCTCCTCTTGAATTGGCCGAGCGCGACGATGGCGCTGCGTACCTGCTTCGGGTAGCGATGAATCGAATTGCGGCGGCAGTTCTCCGCCTGTGTGATCAGCTCGAGGTTGTCGAGCTCCACATCCAACTTGTCGCGGTTCTTGAAAACGACCACATGGCCGCGCGGTATCGGGCCGTGCGCGTCTTCCCATAAAATACGGTGCAGCGATCGCCATCCCTTTGCGCCGGCCTCGAAGCTGACGCGCATGTCGATGTAGCCGTCCGTGTTGATCCGGAGCGCGCCCAGTACGTAGAAATCGGGGTCGCGATTCACCGGGAAGAAGCCTTTTTTGAATTGCGTCTCCGCCATGCGCCCGGGGGCCCAGCCAGGGCGGCGCAGGCCTTTGTTCGCCGGGACGTGTCCTTTTGGAAAACGGAAGGGTTCGCCGGCGCGGCTGAGCTTGTCGAAGCGGCCGGAGAGCTTTGCGTTGGCGTGAAACTTAGCGCTCTTGGCCAGCCCCAGCTTGGCGGCCATAGCGTAGATCCGCTGCACCGGCCGTTTCAGGCGCCTGGCGAGTTCCTTGGTCGGCGCGTCAGGGTAGAGCCTGCGCAGGATCTGGCGATCCTTTGCACTCCAGGGCTTGCGGCCGCCATACTTGCGCCTCATGGCCGCACCTGGTCCTGCAGATCGTCGAGCAGCTTCTCGACGCGGTTATAGAGCGCGGCGATCGGGCCGTCGTTTAGCAGGCCGCGATCCTGGTCGCGCGAATCGATG
>DAIDLH010000118.1 GCA_027449605.1 Candidatus Muproteobacteria bacterium
GTTCATAGCGGTCCACGCCGGCGGCGTATTCGCGGATCAGCAGCACCGTGGTGTCGTCGAGCATCGGCACCACCAGTACGGCGCCGTAGGGCGAGCTCCGGAGGCGTTCGTAGCTGACCTCGCGCCCGTTGGCGAAACGCAGCCCGACCCGCTCGACGCGGAACAGGCGCGTGCGGGCGATGGTTTCGGTGTCGGTAATGACGGGCTTTCGGCTCATGGCGGCGGGTGCACGGCAAGGTTAATCCTTTTTTTGCCGGGAAACAAAAACCGGGAATTTCCTCCGCGGCGGGATCGGGTATATGCTTGCGCCGAAGGAATTTCCACGTCGCGAGACCCGCCCGCATGATCGTCATCGAAGAAGAAAAAGACCTGCTCAAGGTGTCGGTCTATGCCGAACTGTCGCTCGCGGATTTCCGCGAATTCGAGACCGCGGTCAGCAACGAATTACGCGGCGCGCCCAAGCTCAAGCTGCTGCTGAACCTGACGAAGATGTCGGGCTACACCGTGGACGTCATGTGGGAAGACATCCGCTTCACCCGCGCCCACGCCCACGACTTCCGGCGCATCGCCGTGGTCACCGGCGGCATGTGGGCGACCTGGCTCGGCTGGCTGCCGTCGGCGTTCACCGACGCCGAGATCCGGCACTTCGAGGACGGGCAAGCGGCCGACGCCTGGCTGCACGGCCGCTGATCCTCGGCCCCGCTTCAAGTTTCTTTTGATTTAATGATCATTCACCGCAAAGACGCGAAGGACGCAAAGAAAAACATGAGGTTTTTATCGAGAAAACCTTTGCGCTCTTTGCGCCTTTGCGGCAAGCAATAATAAATTTTCCGCTTTTCATGATCGCCTGGAACCGTCTCGATACCCTGCTGCTCGATCTCGACGGCACGCTGCTCGACCTGCACTACGACAACCACTTCTGGCTCGAGCACGTGCCACGGCGCTACGCCGAGGTGCACGGACTGGCGCCCGAGGCGGCGCGCGAGGAAGTGCTGGCGCGTTACCAGCGCGCCGAGGGCACGCTCAACTGGTACTGCGTGGACTACTGGAGCCGCGAGCTGCGGCTCGACATTCCGCAACTCAAGGAAGAGGTGAATCACCTGATCGCGGTGCACCCGCACGTGCTGGATTTCCTCGAAGCGGTCAAGGCCATGAACAAACGCATCGTGCTGGTCACCAACGCGCACGGCAAGACGCTGGCGATCAAGTTCCAGCGCACCGCCCTGCGCGACCATTTCGACGCCGTGGTGTGCTCGCACGATCTCGGACTGCCGAAAGAGCACGCCGATTTCTGGGACAAGATGCAGATGATCCAGCCGTTCAAGAAAGAATCCGCGCTGCTCATCGACGACAGCCTGCCGGTGCTGCGCGCGGCGCGCGCCCACGGCGTCGGCCAGTTGCTCGCGGTGTACAAGCCGGATTCGAAACTGCCGGAGAAGGACGTCGGCGAATTCGAGGCGATCCGCAGCTTCCGCGAGATCATGCCCGGGCCTTGATGCGCGCGCGGCTGGTCAAGTTCCTGTTCCGCGTGTTTTCCGCGTTGCCGCTGCCGGTGGTGCACGCGCTGGGTGCGGCGCTCGGCTGGATCTTCTTCGTCATTCCCAACAAGCGCCGCCGCACCGCCGAAATCAATCTGGCGTTGTGCTTTCCGGATATGCGCGCGCCTCTGCGCCGGCGGCTGCTGCGCCGCAACCTGATCGAACTCGGCAAATCCTTCGCCGAGATCGGCGTGCTGTGGACGCGCGACGCAAAAACCCTGCGCCGGCTGATACGCCGCGTCAGCGGCGAAGACAAGGTGAAACAGGCGCTGGCCCGCGGCCAGGGATTGATCCTGGCGCTGCCGCATCTCGGCGCCTGGGAGGCGATCGGCATGTGGGGCTCGATGAACCATCCCATGACCAGCCTGTACCGCGCGCCGCCGATGTCGCAGATGGGCCGGCTGATGCGCAACGCGCGCGAGCGTTTCGGCGCGCGGCTCGTCGCCACCGACAACACCGGCATCCGCGCGCGGTACAAGGCGCTCGAGCGCGGCGAGATGGTCGCGATCCTGCCGGACCAGGTGCCGTCAGCGCGCGGCGCGAGCGTGTTCGCGCCGTTCTTCGGCATCCCCGCGAGCACCATGGTGCTGCTGTCGCGGCTGGCCATCAAAACCGGCGCGCCGGTGATGTTCGGCTACGCCGAGCGCCTGCCGCGCGGGCGCGGCTATCACCTGCATTTTCTGCCCGCGCCCGCCGACATCAACCGCGGCAGCCTGGAATCGTCCGCGGCCGCGGTCAACGCCATGGTGGAACAATGCGCCAGGGCGGCGCCGGAGCAATACCAGTGGGTGTACAAGCGGTTCCGCGCGCGCCCGGCGGGCGAGAAGGCGTTTTACTGACGCGATTCTCCGGCTGTCGGTGACCGGGAAACAAGCTATCATTTCAGGCTGCCGCCCAGCACCCCGGGAAGGAGGTATCCATGCGCCGCCTTGTGCTCCTGTCTGTCGTTGCCTTCCTGCTTGACGCCTGCCAGACCGGTTACGAGGGCGACGAAAACTCGCCTTACTATGCGGTTCCCGCCGGCTCGGTGCTGACGCTGCACCAGGACGTCGAAATCCCGCCGCACCGCGCCGGCGTCTTCCTGCAGGGCGGACAGATCAAGCCGCTGTCGCAGATCAACCAGTATTACCCGCATTGCAAATTCGAAGTCCTGAAAATCAGCGACGTCCCCCGGACCGTGCGCGCGGACAGGTTCACGATCGAAAAGGTGGCGCAGGAAATCACCGACACCGTGGACGCCGGCGGGATGCGGCTTGCCGGCGTTTCCATCGGCATCGGTATCGGCATCAACACCCGCGGCGGCGACGGCGGGAGCGTCCGCGCCTTCGCGACGCGACTGAAGCTGCGCTCGGCCGGGCAGCCCGACGTGTACCTCCTGAGTTGCGGACAATGGGCCTATCCGCACGAAGGCCGGCATGTCTCGATAAGAGAAATACGCCGGGTATTGGGCGACGTGTTCACGCTGCAACTGGCGCCGCGCAAACGATAGTTATTTTTTTCAAACGAACCGGCAGCCGTCTTTACGCCCGGGATCGCCGCGGGCGCGCCGGCTTCGCGTTCGGGCTCCCGAGGCGGCTGTCCCAGTTCTTGAACTTCCTGCGGCAATAGTCGAGCAGCGCGTCGTAGTCGCGGAAAAACAATTCGAAGTCTTCCTCCCCGCTCGGCCCGTCGAATTCGCAATCGTCGTTGGAATGCTCGCGGCACACCTGCGGGCGGGTCTCGTAGATGCCGCAACGCCCGTCCGCCTGCAGGTGCAGGCAACGGTTGTTCACCAGCAGGAACCAGCCGTCCGCGTCCTTGTACACCTGGGTGTTCGCGTGCGCGATCTGCCACAGCAGCAGGTCGAAATCCTCGATCGAGCGCGGCGCGTCGATCTGATGGGTGAAGTAAGTACAGCAGGTCGCGCCCTGGCAGAAACTGCACTTGTTCTCGGGGGTGATTTTCACCTTGCCCTGGAGCTTGATCGGAATGAGGGTGGTCATGCGCTGGCCGGCCGGGTTCGAAAGGGCGGCCATTATAACGGCGGGTTCCGGGAATGACGAGGCGACCGGATGCGATGCTGTGCGCCCTGACGGGCGCAGGCGATTCGGCCGATCCTGTCATACAATAGTCTGACCACCGGCGAAGAACACCGACATGAAACTGAGCGCCAGGGATTTCAAGGCCTGGGACAACAAGTGCATCACCCTCCTCGGGATGTCCGGGGTCGGCAAGACGCGTCTGGCGGCGCGGCTGCGCAAGCGCAACTGGTTCCATTATTCCGGGGACTATCGCATCGGCACGCGCTATCTCGACGAGCCGATCCTCGACCACATCAAGCAACAGGCGATGCAGGTGCCGTTCCTGCGCGACCTGCTGCGCTCGGACTCGATCTACATCCGCAACAACATCACCGTCGACAACCTGCAGCCGGTGTCGAGCTTCCTCGGCAAGCTGGGCAATCCGGAGCGCGGCGGGCTCGGCCTCAAGGAATTCAAATACCGCCAGGAGCTGCATCGCCAGGCGGAGATCGCCGCCATGCGCGACGTGCCGGAATTCATCCGCAAGGCCGGCGAGATCTACGGCTACCGTCACTTCGTCAACGACGCCGGCGGTTCGCTGTGCGAACTCGACGATCCGGCGACGATCGAGGTGCTGGCCGGGCACACCCTGATCCTGTATCTCAAGGCGAACGAAAAGGACGAGCAGGAGCTGATCCGCCGCGCCGAGGACGATCCGAAGCCGCTGTACTACCGCGAGGCGTTCCTCGACGAACAGCTGGACATCTACCTGCGCGACAAGGGCTGCGCCTACGTGGCGCAGATCGATCCCGACGACTTCGTGCGCTGGATGTTCCCGCGCCTGTTCTACTCGCGCCTGCCGCGCTACCAGGCGATCGCGGACCAATACGGTTACACCCTCACCACCGACGAACTCAAGGAAGTGCGCGACGAGTCGAGCTTCCTGCGTCTGGTGGAAAAAGTCCTGGAACGGTAGGGCCGCGCCATGCCGCTGGTCGCCAATTCCAGGCTGCCGACCTTCGAGCGCCTCCGGCAGGAAGGCGAGAACGTCGTGCCGCGCGACATCGCGCTGCACCAGGACATCCGCGAGCTGCACATCGGCCTGCTCAACATGATGCCGGACGCGGCGCTGGCCGCGACCGAACGCCAGTTCTTCCGGCTCGTGGGCGAGGCCAACCAGATCGCGCAGTTCTACATGCACCCGTTCACGGTGAAGGAACTCAAGCGCAGCGCCGAGGCGGAAGCCTACGTCGGCCAGTACTACGAAAGCTTCGACCAGATCCGGGAACAGGGTCTCGACGCGCTGATCATCACCGGCGCCAACGTGACCCAGCCGGACCTGGCGCTCGAGCCGTTCTGGAAGCCGCTCAACAAGGTGATCGACTGGGCCTACGACCACGTCACCTCGACGCTGTGTTCGTGCCTCGCGACCCACGCGGTGCTGCAGTTCCGCTACGGCAAGAAGCGGCGGCACCTCGGCTTCAAGCGCTGGGGGGTTTATTCGCACAGCGTGGTGGATCGCAAGCATCCGCTGGTGTCCGACGTGAACACGCGCTTCGACGTGCCGCATTCGCGCTTCAACCAGATCGACCGCGAGCAGTTCGAGTCCGCGGGCCTGCCGATCCTGGTGGAAAGCGACGCGGCCGGCGTGCACCTGGCGGCGAGCGAGGACCGTTTCCGCCTCGTCTTTTTCCAGGGGCATCCGGAATACGACACGGTGAGCCTGTTCAAGGAATACAAGCGCGAGGTCGTCCGCTTCGTCCGCGGCGAACGCGCGGATTATCCGCCGACCCCGGAAAACTATTTCAGCCTCATCACCGAGGCGATCCTGGACGAACACCGCGACGTGGTGGTCGCGGCCAGGGCCCGGGGTGCGACGGCGCCCGAGCTGCCGGAATCGATCGTGGTGCCGGGCCTGGACAACACCTGGCACGACACCGCCGAGGCCGTGATCAACAACTGGATCGGCAAGGTCTACCAGGTCACCAACAACGACCGCAAGAAACCGTTTCAGGAAGGGATCGACCCCAACGATCCGCTGGGACTGAAGCGCTGAACCGGGACTGAATCCGCGGCGGGAATTTCAACTCCGGCCGGTCGTCGACTTCTGTCGTGTTTTCCGGATAAATCTCTCCGCGTCGATGACGAAGCGTTCGTGCGTGCCGCGCGAGATCGCGTCCACGCCGTCGTTCGCTTCCACTTCGAACATCAGGCGTCGACCGTCGACTTCCACCAATCGCACGCGCACGACGACTTCCAGTCCGGGCGGCGTCGCGGCGAGGTGGCTCAGGTTCACGTGCGTGCCCACGGTCTGCTCGCGCGGCCAGTCGAGGTGCGCGTGCACCGCGCGGATGCACGCCCACTCGATGAGCCCGACCAGAAATCCGGTCGCAAACACGCGCGGCATCGCCTGGAATTCCGGCGACTCCGGATAGAGCGCGGGCACGGTCTTGGATTCCGGCACGCGAAACCGGAACTCGTGGGTGATGCCGGGTTGGAGCGAATCCTTCATTGAAACTCTCCGTGATTGAAACTCCTGTTTCATCCATTCAGCCGCGAACATAGCGGCCGTAGGTCTCGCGCACGCACAGGCTGCCGGCAAATCCGAACGCGACGCAACCAATGAAGATCAGCATGCCCGCATGGTACTGCGCCGCCGCGCCGGGCGCGGCGGCGGCGCGGTCGAGGGTCCAGCCCACCAGCGGTTGCAGCACGCCGGTGCCGAGGAACACGCCGGTGTTGGCGACGCTGGTGGCCATGCCCGAGAGCGCGTGCCGGTTCACTTCCTTCACGCACGCCCAGCTGAGCGTGAAGCTCGCGGCGCTGAGTCCCATGAGCAGGAACAGCGAGTAACTCGCGAATCGCGGCATCGGCAGCGAAAACACCAGCGGCAACCAGCACAGCAGATGCGCCAGCGCGGTCGCGATCAGCACCGGCTTGCGCCGGCCGAGGCGGTCGGACAGCGCGCCCACCGAGATCGCACCGACCGCGAAACCGGCGAGCATCAGGCTGGTGTGCTGCGTGGCCGCGGCGCGGTCCATGCCGTACACGTCGCGCAGGAACGGCACCGCCCACAAGCCGGCGAAGGCGAGGAACGATCCGCCGATGCCGAGATTCATCCAGAAGTTCGGCCAGGTGAAGCGGTTGCGCAGCACCGCCGTCAGGCCCTCGAACCAGTGGCCCTGGTGGCGCGGATGCGCCGCCTCGCCGTCCAGCTCGCGCAGGCTCGGCAGCCCGGCCTCGCCCGGATGATCGCGCACCAGCAGCCAGGTGAGCACGGCGGCCGCGAACGACACGCCGCCGACGACGATGAACACCGTGCGCCACGAAGTGAATTGCAGCACCCACGCGAACGGCGCCGCCGCCAGCACCGAGCCGACGTTGCCGAGCAGCAGCGTGAGCCCGACCGCGGTGCCGAAGTGACGATCGTGGAACCAGGCGGCGTTGAGCTTGAGCAGCGCGATGAACGCCACCGACACGCCCAGCCCGACCAGCAGCCGGCCGATCGAGGCGTCGGTCAGTGTCGTGGCGTAAGCGAACAGGAGCGAGCCGGCGCCGGCCACGACGCCGCCGAGCGTGACGATGCGCCGCGGCCCGAGCGTGTCCACGAGGATGCCGGTCGGGATTTGCATCACCGTATACACGTAGAAATAGGTCGCGGCCAGGCCGCCGAGCGCGGCGGCGCTGGCATGAAACGCCTGCTGCAGGTCGGAAGCGATCGCGGCCGGCGCCACGCGGTGAAAGAACGCGAGCATGTACGACACGGCCACGAGCACGAATGCGGTCCAGCGCAAGCGCCGCAGCCGCGAGTGTACGCCGTGGTGCGAATCGGGTTTCATGCGCGGCTGGATCGCTTTGGTCATGCAAGATACCTTTGTGAAATGCAAGGCTTTAAGAAGCAACCAAACAACAAGAAAAATTTAGACTGGATTTACAGGATTAAAAACCGGATTAACGGGATTTCTTGTTCTAAAATCCTTAATCCTGTTAATCCTGTCTATTTCTTCAGGAAGCGTATTATTCTCTCCCCATGAAGTCCATTTCCCCGACCACGGCGACATCCGGCGGCATCAGCGAGGCGCTCGCCAGCCGGCGCATCCGCGAGATTCCGTACAACTACACCTCATTCTCCGACCGCGAGATCGTGATCCGTTTTCTCGGCGCGGAAACCTGGCGCGTGCTCGACACGCTGCGCGGCCAGCGCCGCACCGGACGCTCGGCGCGCATGCTGTTCGAGGTGCTGGGCGACATGTGGGTGATTCAGCGCAACCCGTTCATCCAGGACGACCTGATGGAGAACCCGGCGCGCTGGCAGTCGCTCACGCACGCGCTGCATCACCGGCTCGACCAGATCCTGGCGCGCGCCGAGGGCAACGAACTGGCGCTGAAGCTCGAAGCCGCGGCGCGCGCCGCGGTGCGCAAGTTCGAAGCCTGGCTTCCGGCGCAGAAGGAATTGCGCCGCAGGGCGCTCAAGCGGCTGGCGCGCGTCACGCGCCGCGACAACATCGGTTTCGACGGCATGGCGCGCGTATCGCACGTCACCGACGCCAGCGACTGGCGCGTGGAGCTGCCGTTCGTGGTGATCACGCCCGACACCGAGGACGAGGTGGCGCCGATCGTGCGCGCCTGCATCGATCTCGGGCTCACCATCATCCCGCGCGGCGGCGGCACCGGCTACACCGGCAGCGCCGTGCCGCTGTACGCCGACACCGCCATCGTCAACACCGAAAAGCTCGAAGACCTGGGCACGGTCGAAATGCGCGCCCTGCCCGGCGTGGCGCAGCCGGTGCCGACGGTACGTGGCGGCGCCGGCGTGGTCACGCGGCGCGTCGCCGAACTGGCCGGACAATCCGGCTACGTGTTCGCGGTCGATCCCACTTCGCAGGACGCCTCCACGCTCGGCGGCAACGTGGCCATGAACGCCGGCGGCAAGAAAGCGGTGCGCTGGGGCACGACGCTCGACAACCTCGCCTCGTGGCGCATGGTCACGCCGGACGCGCAATGGCTCGAGGTCGAGCGGCTCGACCACAACCTCGGCAAGATCCACGAGCAGGAGACGGCGCGGTTCCGTCTCACGCGTTACGCCGCCGACGGCCGCACGCGCCTCGGCGAACCAGCGGAACTGAAAATCCCCGGGCGCGAGCTGCGCAAGCCCGGCCTCGGCAAGGACGTCACCTCGAAGTTCCTCGGCGGCCTGCCGGGTGTGCAGAAGGAAGGCTGCGACGGGATCATCACCTCGACGGTGTTCGTGCTGCACCGCCAGTCACGCTGCCTGCGCACCGTGTGTCTGGAGTTTTTCGGCGCCGACATCGCGCCGGCGGTGGCGGCGATCGTCGAGATCAAGCGTCACCTCGACGCCGAACCGGGCGTGGCACTGGCGGGGCTCGAACATCTCGATGAACGCTACGTGAAGGCGGTGAACTACAGCACCAAGGCGGCGCGGCGCGAGCGGCCGAAGATGGTGCTGGTGGCGGACATCGCCGGCGCCGATGAAGACGCAGTGGCGCGCGCCGCGGCGCACGTGGTGCAGCTCGCCAACCGCCGCGACGGCGAGGGTTTCATCGCCGTGAGCCCCGAGGCGCGCGCCCGGTTCTGGGCCGATCGCGCGCGCACCGCGGCGATCGCGGCGCACACCAACGCGTTCAAGATCAACGAGGACGTGGTGATCCCGCTCGAACGGCTGGCCGATTACAGCCGCGGCATCGACCGCATCAACATCGAGCAATCCACACGGAACAAGCTCAGGATGATCGACGCGGTGATCGATTATCTCGCCGGCGACATGCCGGAACTGCGCGCCGGTCCCGAGACCGAGCGCAGCACCGAGAGCGACGCGATTCTCGAATCGAAGAAGCGCGACGCGCGCCAGCTGCTGGCCGAGGTGCGCACCCGCTGGCGCGCGATTCTCGTCAACCTCGACGCCGACGCCGCGCGCAACGCCGCGGCGCTCGACGAAACCGAGCGCGCCAAGATCCGCCCCGGCGACAGCTTCTTCGACCTGCTGGCGCGGCGCGACGTGCGCATCTCCTACCGCCGCGAGGTGGAGCGGCCGCTCAAGAACATCTTCCTCGGCGGCGAGCTCGACGGCGTGCGCCGGCGGCTCGACGAGATTCACGCCGGGCTGCGCGCCAGCCGGTTGTTCGTGGCGCTGCACATGCACGCCGGCGACGGCAACGTGCACACCAACATCCCGGTGTTCTCCAACGACTACGCCATGCTGCAGGAGGCGCACCGCATCGTCGACCGCGTGATGCAGCTCGCGGTTTCGCTCGGCCGCGTGATCTCGGGCGAGCATGGCATCGGCCTCACCAAGCTGCACTACCTGGACGCGCCCGAGATCGAGGCGTTCGCGCGCTACAAGCGCGACGTCGATCCCGACGGTCATTTCAATCGCGGCAAGCTGCTGCCGGGCGCGACCCTCGACGGCGCGTACACGCCGTCGCTGCGCCTGGTGGAACAGGAGGCGCTGATCCTGGAGGCGAGCGAGCTCGGCGCGCTCAACGACGAGATCAAGCACTGCCTGCGCTGCGGCAAGTGCAAGCCGGTGTGCACCACGCACGTGCCGCGCGCCAATCTTTTATACTCGCCGCGTAACAAGATTCTCGCCGCCGGCCTGATCATCGAGGCGTTCCTGTACGAGGAGCAGACGCGGCGCGGCATCTCGATCCGCCACTTCGACGAGATGAACGACGTCGCCGACCACTGCACCGTGTGTCACCGCTGCAAAAAACCGTGCCCGGTGGACATCGACTTCGGCGAGGTCACGATCCACATGCGCAACCTGCTGCGCGCCCGCGGCAAAAAACGCCTGAGTCTCGGCACGCGCGTGTCGCTGGCGTTCCTCAACGTCACCGATCCCGCGACCATCAAGCTCATGCGCCGCTTCCTGATCGGCTGGGGCTATGCGGCGCAGCGGCTCGCCTACCGCCTGCTGAGCAAGCCGTTCGCGCGCTTCGAATCGCGCCCCGCCGCCACCGTCGGCGCCACGCCGGTCGCGGCGCAAGTGGTGCATTTCGTGAAACGCCCGCTGCCGCCGGGACTGCCGTCGCAGACCATGCGCGCGGCGCTGGGCGTGGAGGACGCCCGGCAGATCGCCATCGTACGCGACCCCGCCAGGGTGACCGACGAATCGGACGCGGTGTTCTATTTTCCCGGCTGCGGTTCGGAGCGGCTGTTCAGCCGGATCGGCCTGGCGACGCTCGCCATGCTGTACGAGACCGGCGCGCAGACGGTGCTGCCGCCGGGCTATCTCTGCTGCGGCTATCCGCAGACCGCCGGCGGCGACGAGACCCGCGGCAACCGCATCTCGATCGACAACCAGGTGCTGTTCCACCGCGTCGCCAACACGCTCAACTACCTCGACATCAAGACGGTGCTGGTGTCCTGCGGCACCTGCATGGATCAGCTGCTGCGCTACCAGTTCGGCAAGATCTTCCCCGGCTGCCGGCTGCTCGACATCCACGAATATCTGATGGAGAAAGGCATGAAGCTCGCCGGCGTGCCGGGCGTGAAATATCTCTACCACGATCCGTGCCACACGCCGATGAAAACCCATTCACCGGTCAAGGTCGCGTCTTCCCTGATGGGACAAGAGGTGCTGCTCTCGGACCGCTGCTGCGGCGAGGCCGGCACCTTCGCGGTGGCGCGTCCCGACATCGCGACGCAGGTGCGGTTCCGCAAGGAACAGGAAATCCGTCGCGGGATCGCGCAACTCACCGGCCACGAACGCGCGCGCGACGGCAACGTGAAAATGCTCACCTCCTGCCCCGCCTGCCAGCAGGGGCTGGCGCGCTACGCCGACAGCACCGGGCTCGACACCGACTACATCGTGGTCGAGCTGGCGCGGCTGAAAATGGGCGAGACCTGGGCGCAGGATTTCATCGCGCGCGTGAAGCAGGGCGGCATCGAGCACGTGCTGCTGTGACAACGGCGCGCAATGGCAACAGCGCCGCCGGCGCCACGGGGAGGGTCCGGCGTTCGCCGATCAACCGCCGCATTGATCTCATCTCGTTCAATGACTTGACACCGGTTTATCGCGCATAACCTCAGCGTCCGACACTGAATTGTCACCGAAACGTCATGACGGATTCAACGGATGAGACAACACTACACACTCCCCAATGGCGGAGACAAGTCATGAGCTTCTACATCAAGGAGTGGCCGGACAATACCGCAACCCTGATAACGGAAGGCGGCCGCGTGGTTTGGAATTTTCCCAGCGTCGAAGAAGCCGAGGAGGCGGCGCAAAACAGCGATGAATCCGCGGACGCCGGAAAATCCATGCTGCCGAAGAAAAATTTCCGCATCAAGGCCGTCGCCTAGACATCGTCATCCGCAAACGCCGCCGGCCATCCGGCGGTTCAGACGGCTTTTCAAAGCCGGAGCGACGCGCTTGCCAGACTACCCCTGAAGCGGATATTTTGTTCCAGTCGCCGCGCGCGACATGGACATAAAAACACGATTCCGCCTACAGGAGGTTGCCCGCCGTGGATACCAGCACCGTCGCCGTCGCCGTGGAAAATTTTTCCGGAAAGATTCTCGATTACGCCCTGCTGCTCGCCGCCATCGGCACCGTGGCCATGGCGATGCTGGAGCTCGTCAAGAGCGTGACCTACTGGCGGCGGCATTTCCACCGGCGCCGCCTCGATCGCTGGCTGGCGGCCGCGGCGAACCCGTCAGCCGCCTACCAACAGCTCATGCTGCTCGCGGCCGGCGGCCCGGGAAACGCCGCGGTGCTCTACGACCAGCCGACCGCGAAGCTCATGGGCCAGGTGCAGGCGGCTGCGAACGTGGCGCTCGATTTTCCCTCGAAGTATCCGGCGTTCTACGAATTCATCGCCGCCATGCCAGCGGCGCGCGAGCTGCGCGACGGAGGCGATGACGCCAAACTCTGGCGCCGCTTCAGCGAGGAACGCATGGAGGGCCGTCCGCGCAAGACCAGTGTCGCCGACGACGTGCAGGCGCGCGGCGCGACGCAGGCGCGCGCCCGGCTCGGCAACCTGGTGAGCCGCAAGCTCGACGTGCTGCAGAACGAGATCGAATTCGCCTGGGCGCGCCTGAACCAGCTGTGGTCGGTCGCCGGCGGCGGCGCGCTGCTGGCGTGGATACTGCTGAACCAGAAACCGCAGCCGAGTCCGGAGCTGGTGGTGCTGCTGTCGGTGCTGGGCGGACTGGTCGCGCCGTTCGCCAAGGACGTGGTCAGCGCGCTCACCAGCCTGCGCGCGCGGAGATAGGCGCGTGGCGCGCGAACCGACCGCACGGCTGTCGTTCCGCCAGCGGGCGCAGGGCGGCGAGGTCAGGCCCGAACCGTCCGAACCGGAATATCTCCGGCTCGCCTGCCGCCGTCGCCTGCTGCTGCTGATTCACGGTTACAACAACGATCTCCAGGCCGGAGAGGAGGCGTATCGCGGATTCGAGGCGATGCAGCGCGAGCTGACCGATCTCGACGAGGATGCGCCCGTGGCCGGCGGGCGACTGATGCAGATTTACTGGCCGGGCGACGCCGACTGGGGAATCGTCTCGCCGCTGTTCTACCCGTGGAGCATCGGCCGCGCGCGCCAGACCGCCACCGCGCTCGCCGATACGCTGGCGCGCGCCGCGCGTGAAAGCGGCCACAAGCAACTGGACATCGTGGCGCACTCCATGGGTTGTCGCCTGACGCTGGAGCTGCTCAAGGAGCTGCGCAACAAAAGCGACATCAGCGTCGGCCGCGTGGTGCTGATGGCGGGCGCCGTGCCGACCTTCATGCTCGAACCGCGGCCCGACCGGCACGAACTGCGCGACGCCTACGACAAGGTGTTGAGCGAGGCGGGCCTGAGCCTGTATTCGCCGAGCGACGTGGTGTTGTCGTACGCTTTCCCGCTCGGCCAATCCGCGGCCACCGGCGAGGGCTTTTTTCCGACCGCGCTCGGCCACGAGTTCTGGGCCGACGCGGTCGCGCCGGTCAATCTCACCCAGAAGGAAAATCCCGGCGCGGATCACTCCGACTATTGGGGCTGGAAACAGAAACCCCGGTCACTCGCCTGCGCCCGCGAAGCCAACACCCGGATCAAGGAGTTCCTGCGCTTCGAGCAGCCGGGCGATCGCACCTCTGTGGAACGGGAGCCGGCCGAACGCGAGACGCGGGATGAACGCGAAACCGGCGCGGCGCGCGCGCCAATCGTACGGGATACATAAATAAGGAGAATATATACATGACTCCTTACCGTCGGGGCTGGAATGTCAACGACAACTGAAAAAACGAATAGTGTAATAGTTTCGCTATTGTGCCCCGTCGCTAGGCGGCCACGGGGTGCAGCCGTTCATGCAGGTATTCCCAATAAGGCGTAGATTTCATAATGTTTTCGATGGCATCCTCGTCAATCCCTCCCTCCTTCTTCATGGGAAGCGGAACTGTAACTCTCGCAAGCTTTTCCTTGTAGCACTTACAATAGTACGAAAAGCGCCACCGCTCACGTTCCAGCATCACTTGGACAAAAAGCTGGGTTGTGAGACGCATCGGTCGCTTCGGAAAGCACACCGCCACATCGTCCTTTGCCGCAAATTCATAAGGGTGATACTTCGCCGTCAAAGTCGCCCCGTTAAAGGCGATAGTGAGCTTGTGGCTGTAGACGTGCTTTGTCATGTCGAAATAACCGCAGACACCGTTGTCAGTCTCGCCGCAGGCGACCACCGGAACTTTACCAGCAGGAAGGTGACCGACACTGTGATAGTCGCCCGCCTTCAAATCGTAGATCGAATCGAGAGTCACGCGGGCAAATTTCGGCTTCGGTGTCGCCGCCACAGGCTTTCCCATTTTGGGCATTAGATTACGCACCGGGAAGAACACCGTTGATGGCGGGGTGCCAGGGACTTGTAACCGCTTCAGTCGATCAGCAGTGGTCTGCCAATACCACGAGAATCGCCAGCGCACCACTTCATTGATATAAGCTGCGTAGTAAGCGAGCTGGCCGACCGTCATTTTTTGCTTCGGCTCTAGAACGACCATACCGTTGCCAGCGCGACCACAAGCCACGAATGGCGGTACCTGGACCGAGGCTTCGCAGAAGGCCGATACTGCAATTCCCGCAAACTTAAACACTTTGTCGTTGGGCAGCGGCTTCACGAGACCGATCACTGCATTGTCAGAAAGTCCATTCCCAATGTAGGGAACGCTGCCCGATTTGTATCTGGGATAGATGTCTGACCTTGCACGATGTAGATTGAAAACCTCATCAATGCGCTTCACTTCTCGAAACCCTCCACGGTTGCCTCGCGCCCGAACCTTACTAAAAAGGCGGCCGTCTGCCGCGCCATTTCATCGATTGCCTTTTCCAAGTCTGCGGCCGATAACGGTTCAGTGTCCAGATATGCCTCTGGCAACAACTCAAGCAGTGGGTCCGAGAAGTCGATAGGGGTCGTTTTGTAGAACTTAGGCATGTTCGCTTGGGCCGCTTTAGGGTTAGCGATGAACGCTTGGAGAGGCGGCAATACAAGAGGCAATTGGTCCAGCTCGTGACGAGGTGGATCAAATTCTGAGGCCGGAAGCCGTTTTGATTTCGATTTGATATGACCATCGTGAGCTATCCGTGCCCAAAAAACCGACTGTGCCTTTGGATGGGGCATTCCTTATCTTGACGATGATCGCCGCAACCTGCTTCTGTGCCGCAGGATAGAAAAGTTCATCGGGTAGGCTAATCACGGATAAAAGAGTATGCTTTGCAAGCAGTTCATTCTGACGCCAAATTTTTTCATCCCGAGAGCCGAAGAGCACGTTTAGCGGAATCAACGCAAAAAGGAGCTTGCCATCAACCATTTGCAACAGCGCCTGCGTCACAAAACGGTACTCCTTCTCGACACTGCCCTTGAGGGCAAACGGGGGATTCATTAACACTCGTGTGACAGCTTCCTCCCCCGGCGCGACCTGCTTGTCTACATAGCCAGCGCTTGAGTGCCCGTTCACGCCTTTCTTCTTCAGAAAGGTGCTAAAGCAGTTCCCTTCGGTGATATTGTTCTTGCCATCGCCGCGAAAAATCATGTTGACGATAGCGAGTGCCGCAACTGCCGACTCCTGCTCAATGCCGAAAATGTTGTGCTTCTTGAACCAGTCGCGTTGTTGGGGAGTGCTGTTTTTGCGGACGTGATCAAAGGCGGCCACAAGGAAACCACCAGTCCCGCACGCCGGATCTAGTACGATGTCATCGCTTGACACGCCGAGCGCCTCGACCGCGAAGCGTGTGATGTGACGCGGGGTCAGGACGATGCCGATCTCCTTCGCTCCATTACCATATTTCAGGAAGACTTCGTAAAACTGCCCGAGCACGTCAGTACTCGAGTTCATCGCCGACCTGATATTCAGGTTCTGCAATTCTTGGATTGTTTTAACCAGCGCCGCCTTAAATTTGACGTGGTTAGACGTATTGGTAGGCGGAAGGATGTGAATGAATGGCGCAAAATCAGGTTTGCCGTGCTCGGTAAGAATTTCCTTGCAACGGGAGTTGATGTCGCCGATCAGGACTGACAGCCTTGTGTCCAAGCTGGGCGGTTCTTCGATCACGGACAGCAATAAAGCCGCCATAGTTTTTGCGCGGTCGTTTTTGTTGATGCCGCCCATGTGTAGAAGCTCGTTGATGCGCTCCGCCGCGCTGAGGAATAAACGTTGAGGTGGAGCGTATTCATGAACATCTGAAACATTATTGGCGATTAAGAATTCCGCCTGTTGCGGTGAGAGTAAACCCGTAGCGATCTTTCCGTTGATCGTTACGTCGCGCCATTTTCCATCTAGCCACACTCTCGTCCGAGTGAGATAGCCGAGGTCTTCAGAACCCGCAACACCAGTCGCAAAGACAGCCCGAAGTTTCCCGGGCAACGCGTTTATCGGTTTGCAGTAATCGTTCTCCGCCTCAGTGAGCGCTTTTTCAAGATCCTTGCGAGCAGCCTTTGCTTCGATCACCCATAGACGATCGATCGAGACCTGAATGATGTTCTCAGGACGATTCTTGACGAGCGCGAGCTTGATTACTGGATGGCTCAAACACTGGTTTTGCGTCCAGACCTGGCCGCCCGTATTGAGCGATGGGTTCTTTACTTTCCAGCCGAGGTCACGCAATTGTCGACGGATAAAGTCGTAAGCCTCGACCTCCGTATCGGCTACCTTCGAAGTCGAAAGTAGAGATCCTTGCAGAACGCCCAAGGCTTTCTTATTAAATTTCTTCTTCGCCTTGATCGTCGCCATCGTGTTTGCTTGAGTGATGTTGGGTCATTCACTCCGTAACAGTGTTTCCGCCGGCGGTGATAATAGACTTCCGCCTGAGCCCTGTCGACCCTTTCTCTGGAGGTGGTGGCTTCTCTATGCAGTTGCCGTTGACATTCCACCCCCCACAGTAAGGCGTCATGTATACAAGCCCCTAAATCTAAATTAAGGATTCCGGCCGCGGCGAACTCCGCGACCGGCCCCGCTCAGCCCGGCGTCTGGCCCGCGGCGTCGGCCACGATCGGCTCGATCACGATCTCCACGCGCCGGTTGAGGCGCCGTCCTTCTTCGGAGGCATTGCTCGCGCGCGGCGCTTTTTCGCCGCGACCGACGAATTCGAGCCGCTGCACCAGCACGCCCTTGTTGCGCAGGTAGTCGTTGACCGCCTGCGCCCGATGTTCGGACAGCGTCTGGTTGTACTGGTCGCTGCCGACGTTGTCGGTGTGCCCGATGATGGTGAGCTGGGTCTTGCCGTAACGGATCAGCACCCCGGCGATCTTGTCCATGGTGGTATAGAAGCCTGGCTTGATCGCCGTGGAGTCGAAATCGAACGCAGTCTGCGACGTCATGGTCACCAGCAGGTCGTGCTGGTTGACCTTCTGGATCTCGATCGCGCCCGCCTGCACCTCGGAGGCAAGCACCTTCTCGAGATCCTTCTTCTGCGAATCCATGTACGAACCCACGGCCGCGCCGGCGATGCCGCCGCCGATGGCGCCGATGACCGCGCCGCGGTTGCGGTTGCTCTTGTTGCCGATCGCGCCCACCGCGGCCCCGCCCACCGCGCCGATGATCGCGCCCTTCTGGGCGTCGCTCATCGGCAGCCGGTTGCCGTATTCGTCGGTCGCGCAACCGGCGCTGACCGCCGCAAAAGCGAGAATGAGAGTGAAAATCGCCAGTCGTTTCATGGGTGAAGCCTCCGGATCGTTGAGACGGATATTTTATTACAACCGCACTTCCACCGCGGCCCCGCCCAGGGGGCTGCGGGAAATCGCCAGTTCGCCGCCGTAAAGCTCGGCCATTTCCTGCACCACGGCGATGCCCAGCCCGTGCCCAGGCGTGGTCGCGTCGGCGCGCACGCCGCGTTCGCGCACGCGCTCGACCTGATCCGGCGGAATGCCGGGACCGTCGTCCTCGACGCGCAAGGTCAATTCCCGTCCCGCCGCGTCGTTGCGCGCCTGCACCCGTACCTGCGAGCGCGCCCACTTGTAGGCATTGTCCGCGAGATTGCCGACGACTTCGAGCAGGTCACCTTCGTCGCCGCGGAACACCACCCCGGGCGCGATGTCGATTTCGGCGCGCACGGATTTTCCGGCGTAGGCCTTGTCCAGCGCGCCGAGAATCCTGCGCACCGCCGGCGCCACCGGCAGCGGCGCACCCAGGGCGGTACGGCCGGCGGCGGCGGCGCGTTGCAAGCGGTGCTCGACGATTTCGTTCATGCGTTGCAGCTGTTCCTGCACCACCGCGCGCAACTCCTCCGCCGGCATCCCGGCCTCAATGCTCGAGCGCAGCACCGCGAGTGGAGTCTTCAGGCTGTGCGCCAGGTTGCCGAGCGCGTCGCGATAACGCCGCAGGTGCGCGCGCGCATCCGCGAGCAGGACGTTGAGATTGTCCGCGAGCGGCTGAAGTTCCGTCGGATACTCGCCGCGCAGCGCCTGCGCCCGACCGGCCTCGATGTCGGACAGACCCCGCGCCAGGCGGCGGAGCGGCGCCGACACCCAGCGCAAAATCAGCGCCTGGATCGCGAGCAGCAACAGCGTGGCCACGGCCAGCCACAGGAACAGGTTGTGACGGAACTGCTGGACCTGAGCCTCGACAACGTCGAGCCGCTCGGCCACGTGAAACACATACAAGCGCGCCTGCCGGTCGGTTGCCTCCCAACGCGTGGTGAAGCTCAGCATCAGCCGGACCGGGACGCGCCCGTCGGATTCCTGCGTGTACACGCGCTCGCCTGGCGCCGGCGATACCGCGTCGTCGAATGTCACGCCCAGCGCCGAGCGCGAGCGCCACACCGCCGTTCCGCGCTCGTCGCGCACCTCCGCGATCAGGCCGGAGCCGACGGCGTTGAAACGCGGCTCGGGCAGTTCCGCCGGCAGTTCCAGTTCATTCCGCGCGTTGAGATCGGAGGCCGCCAGCAGCGCGTACAGGTTTCCCTGCAGCCGTTCGCGCAGCGCGCCCTCGGCGCTGCGGCGGAACGCCTGATCGAGCGCGATCCCGGTCAACGCGAAAAATCCGGCCAGCACCAGCGCCGAAACCAGCAGCAGCCGCGCGCGCAGCGAGCGCATCACGACCCCCCGCAGGGCAGCGTGAAACGGTAACCGCGCCCGCGCAGCGTCTCGATCGGGTTCAGGCGTTCGTCGGGATCGAGCTTCTTGCGCAGGCGGCCGATGAAAACCTCGATGACGTTGCTGTCGCGGTCGAAGTCCTGATCGTAGACATGCTCGGTGAGCGTCGTCTTCGACACCACGTCGCCGGCGTGCAGGATCAGATATTCCAGCACCTTGTATTCGTAGGCGGTGAGCTCGAGCGTCTGCTTGCCGACGCGCACCTGCTGTGCGGCAGTGTCGAGCACGATCGGCCCGCAGCTGACGACGGGTTGCGCCAGCCCGGCGGCGCGGCGCAGGAGGGCTCTGGTGCGCGCCAGCAGCTCCTCGAACTGGAACGGCTTGACCAGATAATCGTCCGCGCCCGCCTCCAGGCCTTCGACCTTGTCCTGCCAGCGCCCGCGCGCGGTCAGGATCAGCACCGGAAACCGCCGCTCGTGCTTGCGCCAGGCACGGATGACTTCGATGCCGCTCAGGTCGGGCAGGCCGAGATCGACCACGGCGAGGTCGATGGGATATTCGCGTCCGTGCAGCAGACCGTCCTGGCCGTTGGCGGCGCTGTCCACGGCGTAACCGGCGGCGCGCAGCCGGTCGCACAATTGCTCACGCAGGGAAGTTTCGTCTTCGATGACCAGGAGGCGCATGGGGCAGCGCGGCTAACGCGTCGCGCCGCTCTGCGCGTCCACGTTGATCACGCGCACCGATCCGTCGCGCAACAACACCTTGATGCGATGCGTCGCGCGACCGCGATCCTCGCGCGTCTCGGCCGACAGCACGCGCCCGCCGGTGTCGCGTCGTACGCGGGCCACCGCCGCGTCGAGCGAGATGCCGTCCCGCGGCGCGGCCTCGCGGCGCGCCGAACGCTCGTCACGCCGCGCCTCGACCGGCGCCGTCGCAGTCCACAGCAGCAGGCCGGCGAGCAGGCACGTCATGATCTTCACGCGTCGCATCGCCGGTCGCTCCCGTCATGTGGCTGGAGGGTCGCCATCGGATGCACATGGTAACCGACCGGCGCGGGTGAAGCACCCGCGCGCCGGGCCTGCGGTCAGCGGTTGCGCACGATCTCGTAGCCGATGATGGTGCCGACCACCGCGCCGACCGCGGTGTCGCCGGGATTGCCGCGACCCAGCTCATGCCCCACCACGCCGCCGAGCACGCTGCCGGCGATGATGGGCACCGGCGACGAAGCGCGTCGGTCCGGATACGATTCCCGATAGCCGCGCGGCGCGGGCGCGTAATAATCGTCACGGTCGCGATACCCTTGCTTGTACCAGCCGCGGTGATAACCGCGGTCATGCCGGTCGCCGCGAGCGTCGCGGTAATAATATCGCTCCACGGTTTTCACCCGGACCTCGCGATATCCATCGCGGTCGTCGCCGCGTCCGCCGCGGTCCGCGTGCGCCAGCGGGATGGAAAGCGTGGCGGCCAGGGCCACGATCGTTGCACTCAACAGTTTGCGGTTCATGATTGCCTCCTTACATTTACATATTGATATTGCGTTTCAGGGTTTACCGCTTGCTTCGGAGACAAGCTTACTTGGCCGAGGCTGAACGCCGGCTGAACGGGAATTCCGCATAACTCGTTGATGGAATTGGACTTTAAAAATCGGGGGGGTCCCAATATGAATCCAGGCCCGGGAACGGAGACCGCAGACCGCTAGCGCCGCTGCCGCACGACGACGGCGATGCGCCCGCGCGGGCCGATGAAATAAGAGGCAAACCAGCCGACCACGCTCACGACCACCGATCCGAGCAATGCCGGCGGGAAACCGGCGATCGTGAAGTCATCGAACATCCACGCCACCAGCCCCAGCATGGCGGCGTTGACGACCAGCAGGAACAATCCGAGCGTCAGCAGCGTGATGGGGAGCGTCAGGATCACGAGCAGCGGCCGCACCACGGCGTTGACGATTCCGAGCAGCAGCGCCGCGCCGAGCAGGGTCCACAGGCCATGCACTTCGATGCCGGGCACCAGTTCCGAAGCCAGCCACAGCCCGAAGGCGACGACGAGCAGGCGCAACACGAAGCCGATCATGGACTTTTATCCTCATCGCCGGAATTGACGCCCGGCATTATGTCACTAGCGCTGTGTCCGGTTTCTTGACCCGGAGCAAAACCAGCCGGGCGCCCGGAATCCGCGTTCAGCGCCGGCGCTTGCGCCGCATGCGCTTGATTTCGTTCTCGCCCAGCGGCCGGAAAATCTTCACGCGCAGGCTTTCATTCCACTCGGCGGCGAAATCCCGCTGCAAACTCAGGTTGATCGCCGCGGTCGCGAGCATGGCGATCAGCGCGCCCAGGCTCGCCAGCGCCATGTCCTTGTGCGCGTCCCACACGTCGCCCTGCGTGCCGAGATAAGCCATGCCGAGATCGCCGCCGAAAAATTCGGCCGCGCCCCACTCGAACAGCTCGAACAGCATGGAGGTGGACATGGTGATGTCGAGCGGCAGGAAATAGGCCCAGAAGCCGCGCACCGTGGCGATGCGGATGAACACCTCGCGGACCGGATACGCCAGCAGCAGGCCGTAGGAAAAATGAATCGCGCGGTCGAAATGATTGCGCGTGAAGCCCAGCGCCTCGTTCAGACTGAAGCCGAACAGGAAGGTGAAGGCTTCGTCGTACGGCACCTTGGCGTAGGTGTAGTGCGCGCCGATCTCATGCAACAGGAGAAAAACAAAGATCAGGGTGTAGGAGATGCGCGACAGCGGAAAAACCCGGTGCGTCGCCGCCAGCACCAGCACGAACACCGCGACCAGCGCATTCTCCAGCGCCCAGTCGGCGCGATCGTAAGGAGCGATGGCGAGCAGCGCCCATTCGAGCGCGAACACGACGGCCAGGATCAGCAGATAGCGCCGGTGAGAAACGCGGGTGAACATTGGAACCATGGTAAAGCGGTTCGGCATCGGGATAAACCGTCCCGGAATCCACTCATCCGCTCGCTTCGTCCGCCGGACCGCGGCTTCGCGGGCGCGGGCGTGGTGTTACAATCGTTGCGTTGACAGCCCCGGGAGCCGCCCATGAACCTGTTCATCCGTCTGCTGGTTGTGTCGTTTCTTACCGCATTTTTCGCCAGCCCGGCCGCGGCCGCCGACGAAGCGCCGCGCTACAACCAGATTCATTTTCAGGTCGAGCGCAGCCGGCCGGTGGACAACGACCGCATGCACGCGACGCTTGCGATCACCGCCGAAGACGACAGCGCCGCGCGACTCGCCGACCGGATCAACCGCGGCATGGACTGGGCGGTGAAGACCGCGAAGACGCGGACCGGGGTCGAGGCCCGCAGCGGTGGTTACCGCACCTATCCGGTTTACAACAAGGAAAAAATCCAGCGCTGGCGCGCCACGCAGGAACTGCTGCTGGAAGGATCGGACTTCGCCGAACTGGGCAGCCTCATCGGCCAACTGCAGGAGCGATTGCAGGTGACGTCGATTAATTTTTCCGTATCCGCCGAACGACGCCGCGCGGTGGAAGATGAGCTGATCGCGCAGGCGCTCGGCGCCTTCAAGCAGCGCGCCGAACTGATCCGCCGGCAACTCGCGGCCAAGAGCTACCGGATCGTGGATGTCTCGATCAACACCGGCGGCGGGCAGCCGGCGCCGCTGATGCGCGGCCTGGCCCTGGAGGCGGCGTCGGTCACGCCGCCCGCGGTCGAAGCCGGCGCCAGCATCCTGACGGTGAACGTGGGCGGCGCCATCGAGTTGCAATAGTGCGTAATCGGCCGAAAGACCGAACCGGTTCGAGAGCGCTTATTTTTTCAATCCCAGACGAAACAAGCCGTGGGTCCCGCTGTCGCTGGTGAAATAAAGCGCGCCGTCGGGACCGACGGCGACGCCAACCGGCCGCGCCCAGCGCTCGCCGTCCGCGCGCTGAAAACCGGTGACGAGATCGTCCACGCGCACCGCTTCGCCGTTTTTGAATCGCACCGCGACAATCTTGGGCGGCCGGCGCGACGCCGGATCGCCGATGGAACCGCCGCTCGGCTGGGTGCCCCAGGAACCGTGCAGCGCCACGATGGCATCGGACTCCAGCGCCTTGCCCAGTGCGCCCTTCGGCACGAAACTCACCGCCATGGGCGCGTTGCGCGCCGGGAATGTGGCGACCGGCGCGGCGACCTTCGAAATCGGTCGCGGCGGCTGGCTCGATACGCAATTGTCCCGCTTGAACTGTTTTCCATCGAACTGAAACCACGGCATGCCGTGAAACGATCCTGGCGTGACGCGGCTGAAATATTCCGGCGGCCGATCGAACCCCCAATGATCGGGCCCGTTGTTGCTGGCGTACATCACCCCGGTTTCCGGATGCCATGCGAAACCCACCGGATTGCGCAAGCCGGAGCCGTAGGCCTCCCAGCGCGCCGCGCCGCCGTCATCGCGCAGCACCAGGATGCCGCCGCGCCGTTCCTCGAAGCGATACGCCGCGCCGAGATACTGATCGCTGCAATTGCCCTGAATCCCGAGGCTCACATACACCCGGCCGTCGGGACCGACCGCGACCGTGCGGCTGTTGTGACCGCCGCCGCCGGGCAGGCGCGCGAGCAGCGTCACCGATTCCGGCGCGATGCGTTTCTGGCCGGGCCGATAGGCCGCGCGATACAAACCATCGGTGCGGGCGATGAGGATTTCGTTCTTCCGGAATGCGACGCTGTGCGGGTAATCATCGAGCGTGACCAGCGCCTCGGGCGCGGTGTAGGGCGGCGGCACGCGATACACCTTGCCGGACCTGGAGCCGATAAAAAGATCGCCGTTGCCCGCGAACGTCAGCAACCGCGGACCGTCGAGCTTGTCGGTCAGCAGCTCCAGCCGATAGCCCCGCGGCACGCGCGCAACCTGGCGCGTTCCGTCCACCTGGATCGTCTGCGCTTCGTAGATCAGCGGTTCCGTCGCCGCACCGGCCGGCGCGGCGGTAAACAGGAGGAAAAATAAAAAAACGGATTTACCCATGTGACCCCGGACCGTTTCTCGCGCTAGAACAGACGCATCTGGCCGTCCTCGGGCGGCGTGAACGAATCGCCATCCAGTTCCGGCGTCGGTTCGAATCCGAGCCGCGCGTACGCCAGCTTGAATCGCTGGCGGATCAGTTGCGCGAACACGCCGGTGCCGCGCATGCGCTCGCCGAAGCGCGCGTCGTAGTCCTGCCCGCCGCGGCAGTCGCGCAGCCGGTTCATGACATGCGCCGCCTTGAGCGGCTCGTGCCTGGTCAGCCAGTCGCGGAACATGTCCTTGAGTTCGTGCGGCAGGCGCAACAGCACGTAACCGGCGTCGCGCGCGCCGGCGGCGCGCGCTTCTTCAAGAATATTTTCCATCTCGCTGTCGGTGAGCACCGGAATCAGCGGCGCGACCAGCACCGACACCGGAATACCGGCCTCGGCCAGCACGCGGATCGTCTTCAACCGCCGCGCCGGCGAGGCGGCGCGCGGCTCCATGCGCCGCGCCAGCGCGGCGTCGAGCGTCGTCACCGATACCGCCGCTTCGAACTGGCGGCGCGCCGCGGCGGGCGCGAGCAGGTCGATGTCGCGTTCGATCAGCGAAGACTTGGTGACGATGGAAAACGGGTGCCGCGATTCGACCAGTATTTTCACGAGCTCGCGCGTGAGTCCCAGCTTGCGCTCGATCGGCTGATAGGCATCGGTGTTGATGCCGAGGGCGATCGGCGCGCAGCGGTAACCCGGCTCGGCCAGCTCGCGCCGCAATTGCGCCGGTGCATCGGGTTTGTGAAAAATCCTGGTTTCGAAGTCGAGACCGGGCGACAGGCCGAGCCAGGCATGGGTCGGACGCGCGAAACAATACACGCAACCGTGCTCGCAGCCGCGATACGGATTGATCGAGCGGTCGAAGCCGACGTCGGGCGAGTCGTTGTAGGTGATGACGCGACGGCTGGCGTCGACCGCGAGCGTGGTCGGCGGCGCGTCGGGCGGCTGTTCGAGATTGTCCCAGCCGTCATCGGCCGCTTCGCCCGAGTAAGCGGCGTAACGGTTGGCCGGGCTGAGCGTGGCGCCGCGGCCCTTGTGCAGATGGCGTGGCGGGGTGTCGGACATGACGCCCATTTTAACCGCCGGCGCGGTTCCGCCCGAGAAATTTTATCCGACCGTCATACTCGGGCGGGATAAACGAGGTCCAGGGCCATTTATTTACGCACTTGGCAGTCCATGAACAAAGCTGGCATCATTTTCCCGAACGGTTTCCGTTTTCAAAGTGGAGGTGCTGTCCATGGCAACCAAAAAGAAAGCCAAGACCAAAGCGAAGAAAAAGAAAACTCCTGCCCCTAAAGCGGCGGTCCGCAAAAAGGCCGCGTCGAAGAAAGCCACGGTCAAAAAGAAACCCGCGACAAAAGCCAGGGCAAAACCGGCCGGCGGCCGCAAACCGGCGCCGATGCCGGCTGCTCCGGCGGCGCCGCCCGGCATGGAGCGCATCGGCATCGTCACGCATTACTATAATCATCTCTCGGTCGCGATCCTGAAGCTCGAAAAAGGCCCGCTGCGCGTGGGTGACGTGATTCACATCAAGGGCCACACCAGCGATTTCTCGCAGCCGGTCGACTCGCTGGAAATCGACCACGCGCACGTGAACGAGGTCCGCCCCGGTCAGTCGTTCGGCCTGCGCGTGAAGGAACACGCGCGCGAGCACGACGTCGTCTACAAGGCCAAGGGCTGACGCGAACGGAAATCATCGGTCCACGGGCATTCCTTTTTCAGGGCCCGGAAATAAACCTGCGCCGTTCTCCTCTTCGGGATCCCTGAATCCCGATTCCGGTCCAGTGCTCCGCGTTGGCAGGATTATTCCCGTTCGTCGTTCAACCGGCCAGGCCCGGGCCAACAGGTTGACGCGCATCAAGGCGGCGGCCGATCTGCCGTGGCTAGATGATTATTGAAATATCGTAACTAACCTGAATCGGAGCGTTCAATCCGCGATGCGCGGGAGGTGAATCATGACCGGAAGAAAGAAAAGCACAGACTACAGTCATCAGCCCAGGCGCGACCGCATGGACGAGGAACGCGTGAGCGATCCGTACCGGGCGCGCGGCAAGTGGCCGGATTCGACCGTCTGCCCCGACTGCGACGCGGTCGTGCATCACGGACAGTGGAAATGGGGCGCGGCGGCGCCCGGCGCCGAACGGCATCTCTGCCCCGCGTGCCAGCGCATCCACGACCGGGTGCCGGCCGGGCAGCTGACGCTGAGCGGAAAATTCTTCGCCGAGCACCGCGAGGAAATCCTGCACCTCGTGCGCCATGCCGAGTCGAAAGCGAAAACCGAGCATCCGCTCGAACGCATCATGGACGTCAAAGTTGAGGACGATCACACCGTGGTCACCTTCACGGACTCGCATCTGGTGCACGGCGTCGGCGAGGCGCTGCACCACGCCTATCACGGCGAGTTGAAGTCGCAGTACACGGACGAGGGCGATCTGCTGCGCGTGACGTGGAGCCGCTAGGCGGGACACTCCGGGCCGGGGACGAATAGAGACGGGTCCGTGGCGCCAACCCTTAATGTCTCTCTCGGGGATGGTTGAAATCCCTCGCCTTCAGGCGAAGC
>DAIDLH010000119.1 GCA_027449605.1 Candidatus Muproteobacteria bacterium
CCCGGTCGGGGTTTGAGGCTGGCGAAATAGGCGCCGAGATTCTTCATGTCGGCGGCGCTGAGCGGCGCGGCCATGCCGGACATGATCGGGTCTTTGCGCGCCCCGGACTTGAAATCGGCGAGTTGCTTGGCGATGTAATCCGCGTCCTGACCGGCCAGCTTGGGCCACAGGGGATCGGCCCCGCCGTTGCCATCCGCACCGTGACAGCCCGCGCATACCGCCGCCTTGGCCTGACCGGCGGCGACATTGCCGCCCGCGGCGTGAACCGGCGCAACCAGAACGAGCCACAGACTGGCGGCCGTGGCGAGAGACAACATGCTTTTCATAAACCCCCCGTGAAAAAACCGCTGAACCCCCTGATTGATGGATCGCACCCGGCCAGGGCGGAAATCAGGGCGGCTTTATATACCAAGAGCCCGTCTCCCGGTCAATTTTAAAGGTCAATTTTGCTGTATAGGAGTTTTTGCCGCGGAGACGCAGAGATCACAGAGATTTTCACGGTGAATTTTCGCAATTTTTCTCTGCGTCCTCCGCGCCTCTGCGGCGAATATTCATACATGCAAAAAAAGCCCCGGAAACAAGGGGAGAGTGTCCGGGGCCGAACATGTCCCGAATGATGTGCATTCAGGACGAGCCCTGCTCAGGGAGGTGGAGCAGGGCAGGACGACATCCAAATCGTCCGTGGCGATTATAGACACATCCAAAATAAAAAAGTTCGCTCTTCGATCGCGCCTCGTAAAATTTTGCGCGGCCCGACCCCATGAGTTGTGCGTCTATGCTCAGTGGGCCTCGTCCCAGTTATCGCCGACGCCCACGTCCACCACGAGCGGCACCGACAGCGTCGCCACCTCGCTCATCGCGCGGCGCACGTTGTCGCGCGTGATCGCCACCGCCTTTTCAGCCGCCTCGAACACCAGTTCATCGTGCACCTGCATGATCATGCGCACGTCCAGTCCCGACCGTGCGATCCAGCGGTCCACCGCCAGCATCGCGAGTTTGATCAGGTCCGCGGCCGTACCCTGCATCGGCGCATTGATCGCGGCGCGCTCGGCCGCCTGGCGCCGGTTCATGTTGGCGGCGTTGATCTCGGAGGTGTGCAACCGCCGTCCGAACAGCGTCTCGACGTAGCCCTGCCGGCGCGCGGTCTCGCGCGTGCGTTCCATGAACTCGCGCACGCCGGGATAGCGCCTGAAATAACGCTCGACGTATTCCTGCGCCGCGACGCGTTCGATGCGCAACTGTTTCGCCAACCCGAACGCCGACATGCCGTAGATGAGCCCGAAGTTGATCGCCTTGGCGGCGCGGCGCATGTCGTCGCTCACCTTGTCCGGCGCCGTGCCGAACACCTCCGCGGCGGTGGCGCGATGCACGTCCATGTTCTCGGCAAACGCGTGGATGAGTCCCTTGTCGCCCGAGAGATGCGCCATGATGCGCAGCTCGATCTGCGAATAATCCGCGGACAGAATCTGGTAGCCGGGCGACGCGATGAACGCCTGGCGGATGCGCCGTCCCTCGGCGGTGCGCACCGGGATGTTTTGCAGATTCGGGTCGGTCGAGGACAGCCGCCCGGTCGCCGCCACCGCCTGATGATACGAGGTGTGCACGCGTCCGGTTTTCGGGTCGATCATCTCCGGCAGCTTGTCGGTGTAGGTGGACTTGAGCTTGGCCAAGCTGCGGTAATCGAGTATCAGCTGCGGCAGCGGGTAGTCGAGCGCCAGTTCCTGCAACACCTCTTCCGCCGTCGACGGCTGGCCGGTGGGCGTTTTTTTCAGCACCGGCAGCTGGTGCTTGTCGTAGAGGATTTCCTGGATCTGCTTGGGCGAACCCATGTTGAACGGCTGGCCCGCAAGGCGATACGCCTCGTGCTCGATCTCGAGCAGGCGTTTGGCCAGCTCGTTGCTCTGCGTCCTCAGCATCGCGACGTCGATCAGCACGCCGTTGCGTTCCATGCGCGCCAGCACCGGCACCAGCGGAATCTCGATCTCGTCGAACAGCTTCACCAGCGTCGGCACCTCGTTCAGCCGCGGCCACAGGTGCTCGTGCAGGCGCAAAGTGATATCGGCGTCCTCGGCGGCGTAGGTCGTGGCCTGCTCCAGCGGCACTTCGCGGAAGTTGATCTGGTGCTTGCCCTTGCCCGCGACGTCTTCGTACTTGACCGTCTTGTAACCGAGGTATTTGAGCGCGAGCGAATCCATGTCGTGGCGCGAAGCGGTCGAGTCCAGCACGTAGGATTCGAGCATGGTGTCGTAGCGCATGCCGGCGAACCGGATGCCGTAATTGGCGAGCACGCTCATGTCGTACTTGAAGTTCTGCCCGATCTTGGGATGCGCTGCGTCTTCCAGCAGCGGCTTGAGCTTTTGCAGCACCTCGTCGCGACCGAGCTGTGCCGGCGCGCCGGGATATTGGTGCGCCAGCGGCACGTAGGCGCCTTCCCCGGCGCGGTCGGTGAACGATACGCCCACGATCTCGGCCTGCAGCGCGTCGAGGCTGGTGGTTTCGGTATCGAAAGCAAAGAGCTTTGCCCGGCGCAGCCGCTCCAGCCACGAATCGAGCGTATTCATGTCGGTGACCATCTGATACTGCGCGTTCACGGCCGCCGACGTCGCTGTGGCCGCGGGGGCGTTGGCGCCGCCGAGCTCGGCCAGCCAGGTCTTGAACTCGAGGCGGGCGAACAGCTCGCGCAGCCGTGCGGTGTCCGGCGGCGTGCGCCGGAGATCGCCGGGCGCGAGTTTCAGATCCACGTCGCACTTGATGGTGGCAAGACTTCGCGCCATCGGCAGGTGGCCCAGCGACGCGCGCAGGCTCTCGCCGGCCTTGCCGGGCACGTCATTCGCGCGCGCCATGACGGCGTCGAGCGAACCGTATTCCTGCAACCATCTGGCCGCGGTCTTGGGGCCGACCCCGGGCACGCCGGGGATGTTGTCGGAGGTATCGCCGACGAGCGCCTTGAAGTCGGGCAGCCGGTGCGGCGCGAAGGCGTAGCGCCGCTCGACCTCGGCCACGTCGAAGAGACGCGCCTCGTCGAAGCGACGGGCGCCGGGCGTGTAGACAACCACGTGCGGGCCGACCACCTGCAGCAGGTCGCGGTCG
>DAIDLH010000120.1 GCA_027449605.1 Candidatus Muproteobacteria bacterium
GGATGCGGCCCGAGATGAATTTCCTGTCGTATCTGACCAGCACCGACATCGCCAATGTCGCCGCTTACCTGGCCACCCTGCCCGCGACCTCCAACCCGGAACGGCTTTCCGGCAATGGCAACTCGATTAATGGCGAGGTGGCGTTCAGGAAAAACTGCACCGGCTGCCATGCCATGGGCACCAGCGCCCGGGTCGGACCTGATCTGCTGAATGTGGTCCAACGAAGAAGGCCCGTATGGATTCAGGCTTTCACCGTCGAGCCCAAGGCCATGATTGGTCATGGCGCGTTCGGCGCGGGTTTGGTGAACTACCCGTGGTGGATGTCCGACACCAACCTGTCCGACTATACCGCGCTCGACATCTGGGCCTATCTTAATTTGCAGCAGGTGCGTGTCGAGACCCCGCCGGTCACGTTGACGGCCGCGGAATTCGAGGACACCAAGAATCTCTACTTCAACCGCTGCGCCGGCTGCCATGGCCTGTATCGCACCGGCGCCACCGGCCCCAATATCGGCGAAGTCCGGGCCAAGCAGATCGGCACCGACGGCCTCGGCGCCATGATGCGCCACGGCACACCCGGCGGTATGCCCAACTTCGGCACGGCCGGAATCCTCACCGACGAGCAGATCACCCAGATGGCGGCCTATCTGCAACTGCCGCCACCGGAGGCGCCGCCGTTGCCGATGGCAGACATCCAGGCCAGCTGGCAGTTGCTGGTGCCGGTGGCAAATCGTCCCACCACGCCGCAGACCACGCGCGACTGGCAGAACTTCTTCGGCGTCGTGCTCCGCGATTCGGGCCAGATCGCGATCTACGACGGCGGCACGCACGAAGAGATCGCGCGCCTGAATGTCGGCTTCGCGGTGCATATCCTGCGTTCGTCGTCCACGGGGCGCTACTTCTACGCCATTGGTCGTGACGGCGTGGTGACGATGATTGATCTCTGGGCGAGCACGCCGAACGTGGTCGCGCAGGTAAAGGGCTGTCACGACGCCCGCAGCGTGGACAGCAGCAAGTTCACCGGCTACGAGGACAGGTACCTCATCGAGGGCTGTTACTGGCCGCCGCAGTATGTCGTGTACGACGGCCTGACGTTGCAGCCGCTGGTCCGCAATGACATCCCCATGACCAGCATCACCGGGGAGACTCTGAAGGAGGTCCGGGTCGCGGCCATCGTGGCCTCGCCCTTCGATCCTGTGTGGGTGGTCAACCAGAAGGAATCCGGTTACGTCGGCATCGTTGACTATTCGCAGCCGGGATTCCCGCTGGTGTCGAACATCGCGGCTGAGAAATTCCTGCATGACGGCGGCTGGGATCACACCAAACGCTACTTCATGACCGCGGCCAACGCCAGCAACAAGATGGTGATCGTTGACGTCGCCACCCGCAGCCTGGTGACGAGCTTCACCACCGGCGGCGTGCCGCATCCGGGCCGTGGCGCCAACTGGCTCGATCCGGTTTACGGCTGGGTCAACGCCACGGGGCACATCGGCAGTCCGCTGGTCGCGGTGTATGGGGCGGATCCGGTGGGCAGTCCGGCGAACGCCTGGAAGGTGGTGCGCAACATCACGTTGCCGGCCGCGGGTTCGCTCTTTATCAAGACGCACCCGAATTCCCCGTGGGTGCTGGTGGATATGTCGTTGAGCGCGACCAACGACAAGCAGATCTGCGCCATCGCCAAGGCGACCGGCGCCATTGACCGCTGCTTCGACGTGGCCACCGCCGGCAAGGCGGTGCACATGGAGTTCAACAAGGCCGGCACCGAGATCTGGGTATCGGATTGGGCGAATGCGGGCGGCGGCGAAGTCGTTCTGGATGCCACGACGCTGAATGTGATCACCCGCATCCCGCTGCCAGCGGTCACCGGCAAGTTCAATGTCTTTAATACGGCGAACGACGTCTACTAACTCCTGATCTCGTCTAGTGCCGGGCGCATCTCCCCAACGGGGTGCGCCCGTTTTTTTTTGTGAATCATCCGGGTTGCCGGTCGATGCGCGGTCGCAGGTACATCGGCGCGTACAGCCAGGCCCACAGCAGGAACGACAGCAGCCAGACGGCCGCGGCCAGGGCGTTCAGGATTCCGCCGACGCCGCCGGGCAGGAATTCGGCGACGATCCGCAGCACCGCCGCGATATTAACACCGAACAGCACGCGCCACGTCAGGTCATTGGCCTCCAGCGCGCGGCCGGAATGCCCGAGCGTGACGCGCGACGCCATCGCCACCACCATGCCGGTGAAGAAACCGATGCCGAGCGCGTGCAGCGGCGCGCGACCGAGATAATCCGTGCCGGCGATGAGCAGCGTCAGGCTTTGCGCGGCATACAGCGTCATGCCGATGCCGAGCCACAGAAAGGCGATGTGCAACATGGCCAGCAGCCGCGCGTGGAAGCTGCGGCGGAACTGCCAGACCCAGGAGTGATGCAGCGCCGCCGCCGCCAGCGGCGCGTCCGCGAGGAAGCGCCAGGCGGACCAGCCGGCGATTTCAAGCGCGGCATGTCCGACGACGCACACGACCATCAGCGGCGGGCCCCAGGCGGGGCGCACCATCAGGTAGTTCATGAGCGCGCTCTGGCTGAAGAACGGAATCATGCGATGCGCGACCAGGAACACCACCGGCACCAGAAACAACCACAGGCCGATCTCGCGCGCCACGGTAAACGCCGGCGGCGACTGTGTAACGACACCCACGAGGAAACACAAGATGCCGAGCGCGCCGGCGGCGAGGGCCAGATTGAGCAGGCGTTCATGCGGCCCGCGTTTGGGCGCTTGGCGGAAAACCGCGAACAGGGCGTGAAGCGCCGCGCCCCATCCGATCAGTTGCAGCACCAGTGCCACCGCCACGACGATGCGCGAAGTGAACAGGCCGGCGTAAAACAGGATCATGCCGGCGACCAGGAAACGGAATGCCGCGACATAGCGCGAAGCCGGCACCACCGGCCCGCCCATCCAGCGCGGATAGACCGTCAGCAGGAATCCGAAAATGAAAAACGGGAACAGGCCGAACAGCATGAGGAAGACATGCGCCCAGGTCGACGGCAACGCGAGCGGCAGCGCCGGCAGCCATCCGGCGCGCCCGAGCAATTCCGCGAGCCAGAACAGCATGACCAGCACCGTCTGGACCGCGCCGGCCAGGAACATCATGCGGTGCGGCGCGGCGGAGAAAACCGGCCAGAAGCCCGGTTCCGGATTTGCCGATGTGTCGGAGGGAGACATGATCGATCCCGTCATTTGCGTTCGCAGGCTTTGTAGCAATGTCATCGCCCCGCGGGCATTGATGAAAATCAAGGGTGGCGGGGTATTTTGGCCGATCGCGCGGATTTGGCCGGAAAACCCGTCGTCGGGGGGCTGTTGTGCATATTGATCTATAAATTAAGGATACATTAGAGTCATGGCCGCCCCGATCTTCTCCCGCGCAAGGCCGGAAGAAAGGGCGGAAAACCGCGCCGGCGTCGAGTCGAACGGTATACAAGTTGCAAAGAACCAGGGTGCATGGCGACAAAACCGGATAGCAGGTCGAAACGCAATCGTCGACGTCAACCGTCGACGGGCGGAAACCGCACGCGTCCCGCCGGCCTTTTGCGCAGCATCGCCTTGAACGCATCGGCCGTCCACGCGGAAGACGTCTTCGATTCCCTGATCCGGTACCTGACGAAAACCTTGCGCATGGATTACGCCTTCGTCGGCGAGGTGGTGCGCGAAGATGGAGATGAAACGGTCCATGTCGTGAGCGCCTCTTTCGGCGGCCGGATCGCCGATCGGCCCAGTTGCGCCATTATCGATACCCCTTGTCGCGAGGTCGTGAAACAGAATGTTTGCGTCTATGCGCGGGGCGTGCGAAAGCTGTTTCCCAAATCCCGCGAACTCGCCGAACTGGAAGCCGAGTGTTATGTCGGCGTGCCCCTGTTCGGATCGAGCGGCCAGTTGCTTGGCGTGCTCGCGGTCCTGGACCGCAAGCCGCTGCGCAACCGGGAAACGGTCGAGTTGCTGTTGCAGATATTCGCGCCGCGGGCCGCCACCGAACTGGAACGTCGGCGCCTGTACCAGGACCTGGGCGAAAGTTACCGCGCCCTGATGACGTTGACGGCCAATCTGCCCGGCATGGTTTACCGCTGCCGCAACGACAAGGACTGGACGCTTGAGTTTGTCAGCGAAGGCTGCCTCGCTCTGACCGGTTATGTCCCCGATGATTTTGTCAGCCGGCGCACGATCAGCTACGGACAACTGATTCATCCCGAGGATCGGGAGCCGGTCTGGAACGGAGTCCAGATCGCGCTGCAACAAAATCGATCGTTCGAGCTTGTCTATCGCATCGCGACCGCCGACGGCGAACTGAAATGGGTCTGGGAGCGGGGCCGCGGCGTATTTTCTTCCCAGGGCGAATTGCTCGCGCTGGAAGGATTTGTCACGGATATCACCGAACGCAAGCGCGCCGAGGAGGCGTTATACGAAAGCGAAACGCGACTCAACGAGGCGCAGCGCATCGCGAACGTCGGCAGCTGGGAGCTCGACCTCCTGCGCGATCACCTGACCTGGTCGGAGGAGATTTTCCGCATCTTCGAGATCGATTCGCGGCGTTTCGGCGCTTCCTATGAGGCGTTCCTCGACGCCGTCCATCCCGACGACCGCGAGGCGGTCCACCGCGCCTATACCGAGTCGGTGAAGAACCGCGCCCCCTACGAGATCACGCACCGGCTGCGGATGCCGGACGGGCGCGTCAAATACGTGCACGAGCGCTGCGTGACCTATTACGGCGAATCGGGCGCGCCATCGCGTTCGCTGGGCACGGTGCAGGATGTCACCGAGCGCGTGCTCGCCGAAGAGGCGCTGCGCGAGAGCGAGCGACGGTTCCAGGCGCTGGCGCGGGTCGCGCCGGTCGGCATTTTCCGCACCGAAGCCAACGGCGACTGCCTGTACGTCAACGAGCGCTGGTGCGAGATCGCGGGCCTGACGTCCGAACAGGCGCGCGGGAGCGGCTGGGTGAGCGCCATCCATCCCGAGGACCGCGACCACATCGTCCGGCGCTGGTACGAGTGCGCGCGGAAAGACATTCTGTTCCACGAGGAGTGCCGCATGCAGCGGCCGGACGGCGCCGTGACCTGGGTGTTCGCCCAGGCGGCGGCCGAACGCGACGCGCACGGCCGGGTGGTGGGTTACGTGGGCTCCGTCACCGACATCAGCGAGCGCCGGCGCGTCGAGACGCAGATGCTGAAGCTCTCGCGCGCGCTCGAACAGACCGCCGACGCGGTGATGATCACCGACCGCGACGGCGCGGTCGAATACGTCAACCCGGCGTTCGAACAGGTGACCGGCTATGCGTCCGCCGAGATGCTCGGGCGCCAACCGAAGATGCTGAAGTCCGGCAAACAGAGTCCGGGGTTTTACGAGAATATGTGGAAAACCATCCTCGCCGGCGAAGTCTTCAACGACGTGCTCATCAATCGCCGCAGGGACGGTTCCCTGTATTACGAGGAAAAAACCATCACGCCGATCAAGGACGGCGACGGCCGCATCACGCACTTCGTCGCCACCGGCAAGGACATCACCGAGCGCATGCAGACGCAGGAGCGTCTCGCCTACATGGCGCAGCACGACCCGCTGACCGAACTGCCGAACCGCACGCTGCTGCTCGATCGCCTGAAGCAATCGCTGGCGGGCGCGCGCTGGCGCCAACGGCGCGCGGCGGTGCTGTTCGTGGACCTGGATCGCTTCAAGACCATCAACGACACCCTCGGCCACGAGGTCGGCGATCGCCTGTTGCAGCAGCTCGCCGAGCGATTCCAGCGCAGCGTGCGCGACGGCGACACCGTGGCGCGCTTCGGGGGCGATGAGTTCGTGATCCTGCTCGATGACGTCGCTTCCGAGGACGACGTGTCCGGCGTGGCGCAGAAGGTGCTGCAGGCGCTGGCGCCGCCGTTCCAGGTCGAGCGTCAGACGCTCTACGTCACCGCGAGCATCGGCGTGAGCCTGTTCCCGAACGACGGCGACGACGCGACGACGCTGCTCAAGAACGCCGACATCGCCATGTACCGCGCCAAGGAACTGGGCAAGAACACCTATCAGTTCTACTCGGCGGACATGAGCTCGCGCGCTTTCGAGCGTCTGACGCTCGAGTCGAACCTGCGGCGCGCGCTGGAGCACGGCGAGTTCCATCTCTATTATCAGCCGCAGGTCGACGTGACGACCGGCGACATCGTCGGCGTCGAGGCGCTGTTGCGCTGGCGGCATCCCGAATTCGGCCTGGTCATGCCGAGCGATTTCATTCCGTTGCTCGAGGAGACCGGTCTGATCGTGCCGGTCGGCGAATGGGCCCTGGACACCGCCTGCGCGCAGCTCGTCGCCTGGCACGGACAAGGCTGGCCGCGGTTGCGGCTGGCGGTGAACCTCTCGCCGCGCCAGTTTCAGACGCAGAACCTCGCGGCGGCGGTCAAGCAGGCGCTCGCACGGCTCGACGGCGATCCGGGAAGACTGGAACTCGAGATCACCGAAGGCATGCTGGTGCGGCACGCGCCCGCCACCATCGAGACGATCGAGGCGTTGCACGCGCTCGGGGTGCGCATGGCGATCGACGATTTCGGCACCGGCTACTCGTCGCTTTCCTACCTGCGGCGCCTGCCGATCGACACGCTCAAGATCGACCGCAGTTTCGTGCGCGATATTCCGCAGGATCCGGATGACAGCGCCATCACCTCGGCGATCATCGCGCTGGCGCAGAGCCTGAAGATCGAGATGATCGCCGAGGGCGTGGAAAACGCCGCGCAGCGCGATTTCCTGCGCGCGCGGGGGTGCAGCATGATGCAGGGCTATCTCTTCAGTCGTCCGCAGCCGGCGGAGGAAATCACCCGTCTGCTTCAATCCGGCAAGAAAATGAATGGACAGGATTAACAGGATTTACAGGATTAAAAATCTTGTAAATAAAAATCATGTTAATCCTGTGAATCCTGTCTAATTTCTTCTTTTTATTAGGGGTCTTAAACGCCGCGGGAAACGCGCAAGCTGTGCAGGCTGTAGAGCGCGAGGCTGAACAGCACCAGCGCGCCGGCCTGGTGCGCGGCCGCGAGCGGAACCGGAACTATATATAAGAGCGTGGCGATGCCGAGCGAGACCTGAACCGCGAGCCAGCCGAGCAGCAGATGCGCGCCGAGCCGCGCCTGCGCCGGCAACGCCACGCGCATCGCGCGCCACCAGAACAGCGGAATCGCGAGACAGAGCAGGTAGGCGATGAGACGGTGGTTGAACTGCACCGTGGCGATGTTCTCGAACAGGTTCGACCACAACGGCTGCATCGCGTACATCCCTTCGGGCACGAAGCGTCCGTTCATCAAGGGAAAGGTGTTGAAGGCGAACCCGGCCTTGTTGCCGGCGACGAAACCGCCGGTGAGGATCATGAGAAAAACCAGCGCGGTCACCGCCGCCGCGAAGCGGCGTATCCCGGCGAGCGCCGGCAGCGGTTGCGCGCGCGGTTGCAGCAGACCGAGCGCCGTCCACAGGATGTACGCGTAGATGACGACCGCGACGGCGAGGTGCGCCGTGAGCCGGTACGGGCTCACGTGCGGGTTGTCCACCAGGCCGCTCTTCACCATGTACCAGCCGAGCGCGCCCTGCAGTCCACCGAGCACGAACATGATCGCGAGCTTGGGCACCAGCGCGCGCGTGATGCGCCGGCGCGCGAGGAAGTACAGGAACGGCGCCAGAAACGCCACGCCGATGAGCCGGCCGAGCAGGCGGTGCGCCCACTCCATGTAGAAGATGCCCTTGAACTCCGCGAGCGACATCCCGCGGTTGACCTTGATGTATTCCGGCGTCTGCTTGTACTTGTCGAAGGTTTCGTCCCACTGGCTCCGGGTCAGCGGCGGGATCGCGCCCACGATCGGATCCCATTCGACGATGGAAAGTCCGGAACGGGTGAGCCGCGTGACGCCGCCCAGCACCACCATGGCGAAGATCAGCGCGCAGCAGACGAGCAGCCAGGCGGCGATGGATTTGTCGGAGGACGGCGGGGTCGTGGATATCATTTTGGATTCAGGCTCGTGGCGTCAGCAGATGCGTCAGGTTCACGGTCGTCAGCAATAATAACGCCGCGACCGCATTGTGCGCAGTCACCGCCGCCAACGGCAGGCTGAAGGCGACCGCGGCGATACCCAACAACACTTGCAGCAGCAGTAAAGCCAGCATCGTCATGCCGGTGCCGTGGTAGCGTCCCCCCAGCCGGATCGCGCGCCAGCCGAGCCATCCTATATATAGAAAAACAGCCACGGCGCCCGCCCGGTGCGTCATGTGCACGACCTTGCCGACGTCGCCGGCGATGACCGCGCCGCCGTCGGTGACCGGGAGCACGCGCAACAGGTTGAAACTCTCGCGCCATGGCGCGTCGAGCCAGGGAAAATTTCCGCAACCCGGCAAACCGGTGCAGGCGAGCGCGGCGAAGTTGGCGCTGACCCAGCCGCCGAGCGCGATTTGGGTGAATACTACGAGCAGGCCGACGAGGGCCCACGGACGCAGTCGGCGCGCACGGTCATCGATCGGCACGGACGATACCGCACGCTGGCCCAGCCACCACAATCCCGCCGCCATGGCCATACCGCCGAGCAGATTGCTGAGCGCGACCCACGGCAGCAGCGGCGAGGGTGTTTTGTAACCCAGCACCGACAAAAACACCGTCATGCCCAGCACCGCGAACGGAATGAACAGACTCTGTCCGGGCCTGCCGCGGCACCGCCACGCGCTCATGACAATGCCAAGCACGAGCACGCCGAGCGTGGTGGCGACGAGGCGGTGGATGACCGTCGCCCACGCCGGCACCAGATGCGCTGCTGCGAGCGATTCGGTTCCGCCCGGCTGCGACTGGATCAGCGCGTAACAGGCTGGCCATTCGATGCATCCCAGGCCGCTGCCGGACAGGCGCAGCCAGGCGCTGAAGACCATGGCGATCAGCATGAGCAGAAGAGCGACGAACACGAGCAGCGTGTACAGACTGTCGCTGCGCGCGTGAGCGGGAACGATGCCGGATGAGTGGGCGGGCATGAAATATCCTCGTCGATTTCAGGTCTGGGCGGAACGGGAATGCGGTACCGCTGGATTTTTTATTCGAGAGCTCATGTCGCCGATTTGATGTCGATCATGGCGAAATGTCCAGCGCCTGCTACGTTTCTCCATCGACGCGGCCGATCCCGGATTTGACCGATGTCAAAGTGTAAAACATTTTTGGGTTAATTGATCTAGGTCAAGTTCGAGCATTCCCGATTCGGTTTTAAATTCGCAGCGGCATTCTGTCGCAGCGAAGAACAACGGAGCCGGCGGTTAAGAGCGCGCCGGCGGATATCGTCGAAAGTTTTTTTTGACACTGGAGGTGTAACCATGTCCGCAGCCAAGACCACGGGAAGCCGGGATGAAGCCGTCCCCGCCATGCAACGGGTGCTCGACAATCCGTTCCTGCTGTTGTTCCTCGGCGTCGTGATTCCCACGGTGTTCTACATCATGTGGGGCATCATGGAAGTCGTCACCATTCCTCTGGCCAAATAAATTTCCGGGAGACGCCGACATGAGCAGCCTGCAACCGCCTGCCGAACGAATCTGGTGGAAAGAACCGATCGAGGGCGTCGAGCTTTTCTGGGTCGCGATCGCGCTGGTGTGGGCGATCGTGATGTTCATCATGATGCCGTACTGGCACGTCTACGGTAAGCAGAATCTTTCCAACGAAGCCTATCGCACCACGCCCGAACAGTACGGCAAGAAAGTCCAGGCCATGGTGGAGCAATACACCGTGCGCAAGGAAACCGCGCAGGAGATACCGGTGGTGCATCCGCCCGCCGGCGCCGACGTCTATCTGCTGGCGCGCCTGTGGCAGTGGTACCCGATCCTGGAGCTGGAGCAGGGCAAGACCTATCGCCTGCACCTGTCGTCGATGGACTGGCAGCACGGCTTCTCGCTGCAGCCGGAGAACATCAACATGCAGGTGATCCCGGGCTACGAGATGGTGCTGAAGATCACGCCGAACAAGCCCGGCGACAACACCATCGTGTGCAACGAATACTGCGGCATCGGGCACCACACGATGACCGGCAAGATCTACATAAAGTAAGGAGGAGCGGCCCATGGCGAATACTGCGGAATTCCGTACCTGTCCCGACACCGGCCTGCTGTTCCACAAACCGGCCGAGACATTGATGAAGCTGAATGCCGTCGTCGGCATCGTTTATCTGCTGTTCGGCGGCGTCATCGGCCTGCTGATGGTCCTGACGCGCTGGCCGGCCGTGCACCTGCTGCAGGCGGACACGTTTTACATGCTGTTGACCGCGCACGGTCTCGGCGTGCTCATCTTCTGGATCATCTTCTTCGAGATCGCGGTGCTGTACTTCGCCTCGAGCACGCTGCTGCGCTCGCGTCTGGCGGCGCCGCGCTGGGCGTGGCTCGGTTTCGCGCTGATGGTGATCGGATCGGTGACGACCGAGGTCGCGATCCTGCAGGGACGCTCGAGCGTGATGATGACCTCGTACGTGCCGATGTCGGCCGAACCGCATTTCTACCTGGGCCTGATCCTGTTCGCGGTCGGCGCCCTGATCGGCTGCTTCGTGTTCCTCGGCACGCTGGTGATCGCGCGCGCCGAGCGCACCTACGGCGAGGGCTCGATTCCGCTGGTGACCTTCGGCGCGCTGACCGCCTGCATCATCGCGATCTTCACCATCGCCTCGGGCGCGATCATCCTGATCCCGACGTTCCTGTGGAAGATCGGCTACATCAACTACATCGATCCGCTGATGTACCGCATCATCTGGTGGGGCATGGGCCACTCGTCGCAGCAGATCAACGTCTCGGCGCACATCGCCGTGTGGTACGCGATCGCCGGCGTGGTATTCGGCGCCAAGCCGCTGTCCGAGAAGGTCTCGCGCGCGGCGTTCCTGCTGTACATCCTGTTCCTGCAACTGGCCAGCGCGCACCACTTGCTGGCCGATCCGGGCATCAGTTCGGAATGGAAGATCTTCAACACCAGTTACGCGATGTACCTGGCGGTGCTGGCGAGCATGATCCACGGGCTCACGGTGCCGGGCGCGGTCGAGGCGGCGCAGCGCAAGCGCGGCTTCAACAAGGGCCTGTTCGAATGGCTGCGCAAGGCGCCGTGGGGCAACCCGACCTTCGCCGGCATGTTCCTGTCGCTGATCATCTTCGGTTTCCTCGGCGGCATCACCGGCGTGATGATGGGCACGGAACAGCTGAACCTGATCATTCACAACACGCTGTATGTGCCGGGCCATTTCCACGCGACCGTCGTGGGCGGCACGACGCTGGCGTTCATGGCGCTGACCTACTGGTTGGTGCCGGTGCTGTTTCGGCGCGACGTCATTCTGCCGGGGCTGGCCAAGTGGCAGCCGTACCTGTTCGGCTTCGGCATGATCGGCTTCACGCTGTTCATGATGGGCGCCGGCACGCTCGGCGTGCCGCGGCGCCACTGGGACATCTCGTTCGCGAATGCGCTGTTCCAGTACCAGTATCCGGAGGTCGCCTACCTGATGCTCGGCCTGATGTCGATCAGCGGCATACTCGCGATCGCCGGCGGCGGATTGTTTGTGCTGCAGATCGTCGCCTCGGTGCTGTTCGGCCGGCGCCGCGGCGAGGTGAAGAGCCCGGTCCCGATCATCGCCGAACCGGTCGCGGCCGGCACCCACGGCATTGGCATCGGCGGCATCTCGGTGCCCGGCACGCTGGTGCTGGCGCTGGTGTTCCTGGTGACGTTCATCCTGTACTACTTCGTCAATTGGAAATACTTGTCCCAGGTCTGGGGACTCGGTTGAAGCTGTCACAAAAACTGCTGCGCGACCGTGATCCGGGATCGGGCGGTGCTCGGAATCCTCATGGACTGCCGTGTCCACTCCGGTTCCTGCGCTCCGTCCTCACCCGGCTGACGGCCGCTCGCGACGTTTTTGAGCCAGCTTCTATTCAAGCGTTGTAAGCGCGGGCCACTGGGCCGGTCCGCGAGCGGGAGGCCGGGCAGGCGCAAGCCTGTCCGGCTGTTCCTTTCCTGTATGATTCCTCCATGCATTTCAAATCGCTTATTTTTCTGTTTCTGGGTCTGATCGGCGCCGGCTTCGCAGCCTCGCCGGCTCTGGCTGCATCGCACGATTCGCCCGGCCATGCCGCGCCACCGGCCGCGGGCACGACGCCGGACTCGAAATTCAACCAGCAGGCGGCGCTGGCCGTCAGCCAGGGCGCGATCGGCAAGAGCGTCGGCGATGTCACGCTCACCGCCGCCGACGGACGCCGGCTGCGCCTCTCCGAATTCCGCGGCAAGCCGCTGGTCATCAGTCTCATCTACACCAGCTGTTACCACATCTGCCCCACGACCACGCAGCACCTGGCGAAGGTGGTGCGCACCGCGCGCGCCGCGCTCGGCCCGGACAGTTTCAACGTGCTGACCATCGGTTTCGACACGCCGAACGACACGCCGGCGGCGATGCGCCGGTTCGCGCAGGACCAGGGCATGACAGATGTTCCGCGCTGGGATTTCGTGAGCACCGACGCCGCGGCCATGGCCGGATTGACCCGGGACCTCGGCTTCATTTCCTATCCCGCGCCGCACGGTTTCGATCACCTGATCCAGGCCACGGTGGTGGACGCGCAGGGAAAGATTTACCGCCAGGTGTACGGCATGACGTTCGACACGCCGCTGCTGGTGGAGCCGCTCAAGGAGCTCGCATTCGGCGCGCCGGTGACACCGTCGCTGCTGTCGAGCCTGAGCAGCCGCATCAGGCTGTTCTGCACCGTGTACGACCCGGCGACCGATCGGTACCGCTTTGATTACTCGATATTCATCGAATTCGTCATCGGTATCAGTTTCATCGGCACCGTCAGTTTCTTTTTGATTCGCGAATGGCGCCGTAACCGCCGCCGCGCCCGGGGTTGACCTGCGTCATATTTTCAGCGCCGGGCGGGGTGCTAGCTTATCCGCCGTCACCCTCGTTCGGGAATTCCACGGAGTCATGATTTGCTCGGGATGATCCAACAAGCCGGCCGCCGTTTTTTTCTGCTGTGCGAGGCGGCGTTCGACGCGGCATTCGGTCCCCGGATCAATCCGTTCTACCATCTGGGAGCGCTGTCGTTTTTCCTGTTCTGGACGGTCGTGGCGAGCGGTGTTTATCTTTATATCTTTTTCGAAACCAGCATCGGCGGCGCCTACCGTTCGGTCGAGCAGCTCACGCACGCGCAGTGGTATCTCGGCGGCGTCGCGCGCAGCCTGCACCGTTACGCTTCCGACGCGATGGTGATCGTCGTGCTGCTGCACCTGGCGCGCGAGTTCGTGCTTGACCGTTACCGCGGCGTGCGCTGGTATGCGTGGCTGACCGGCGTGTTGCTGCTGTGGCTGCTGTACGCCTCGGGCATCGGCGGTTACTGGCTGGTGTGGGATCGCCTGGCGCAGTACATCGCCATCGTCACGAGCGAATGGTTCGACGCGCTGGCGATTTTCGGCGAGCCGATCGCGCGCAATTTTCTGAACAGCGCCACGGTGAACGACCGCTTCTTCTCGCTGCTGTCGTTCGTGCACCTCGGCGCGCCGCTGTTCCTGCTGCTCGGCATGTGGATCCACATCCAGCGCATCAGCCGCGCGCGCACCAACCCGCCGCGCCCGATCGTGATCGGGACGCTGCTGGCCCTGACGGCGCTGGCGCTGGTTCATCCGGCGCTCAGCCAGGGGCCGGCCGATCTCGACACCGTGATCGGCACGATCGCGCCCGACTGGTTTTACCTGCCGCTCTATCCGCTGATCGATCTCTGGTCGCCGCGCGGCGTGTGGTGGCTCGTGTTCGGCGGCACGCTGCTGCTGGCGCTGTTGCCGTGGCTGCCGCGGCGGCGCGAGGCGCCGGCCGCGGTGGTGAGCCTCGCGAACTGCAACGGCTGCGGACGCTGCTTCGCCGACTGCCCCTACAGCGCGGTGATCCTGCAGCCGCGGAGCGACGGACTGCCGTTCGAAAGCCAGGCCGCGGTGGAACTGGACTTGTGCACCGGTTGCGGCATCTGCGTCGGCGCCTGTCCCACGGCGACGCCGTTCCGCCGCGTCGGCGAGCTGATCCCGGGCATCGACATGCCCGCGCTCACCACCGCCGATCTCCGCGCGCAAATCCTCGCCGCCGCCGCGAATCTGAGCGGAGACGGCCGCCTGCTGGTGTTCGGTTGTCACGGCGGGCCCGATCTTTCGTCGTACCGGGATCAAGGTGTCGCGACGCTGACGCTGCCCTGTGTCGGCGCGCTGCCGCCGTCGTTCGTCGATCTCGTCATCAGCCGCCGTCACGCCGACGGCGTGCTGCTCGCCGGCTGCGTCGCGGGCGATTGCTACCAGCGGCTGGGCGTGGAGTGGACCGAACAGCGCATCGCCGGACAGCGCGATCCGTACCTGCGCCGTCGCGTGCCGCGCGAGCGCCTCGCGGCGGTGTGGGCCGGGCCCGCGGGCGACGCGCGTCTCGCGCGCGAGATCGCGGCGTTCCGCGAGCGGCTGCGCGCCCTGGGCCGGTACCGCCCCGGCGCCGCCGTGACGCCGGTTTCTTCATCCACGCATCCGCCGGAGGCTGACGATGACGCTTATCGAATGGGATGAAAAATATTCCGTCGGCATCGCGGCCGTGGATTACGAGCACCGCGAGCTGATCGGCCTGGTGAACGAAACCAACGCCCGCCTGATGCAGACGGGCGGCAAGCCCGCGGTCATGGAGTTTCTCGGCGAGATCCTGGCGCGGATTTCCGCGCACTTCGCGCTCGAGGAAAAGATCATGCTTGCCCGGAACTACGATCGGTACGACGCGCACAAGGCGGATCACGAACGGCTGCTCGACGGCATCCGCGACATCATGGATGATTACGAGGACGATGAATATTTCGGCGAAGAACAGTTCGCGCAACGGTTGCAGGAGTGGTTCGGCGAACATTTCCGCACCCACGACGCGCGCTTGCACCGGCAATTGGATTAAGAGATTGATATGATCATCTGCCGCGGAGACGCAAAGATCGCAAAGATTTCTCGGGTTTTATTCTCCTGAGCTTTTCTTTGCGTCCTTTGCGTCTTTGCGGCAAAAATTCATAAGAGGTTTTTTATGCTGAAAAACATTTTTCGGTATTTCGCTCAGGCGGTGTTTTACGGCCTGTTCGTGGCGGTGATCGGCTATTTTTCGTCGGCGCCGGCGTACGTGCATTTCCCCGCCGACATGGCGCTGATCAAGGCCAGCTTCAGCCACGCCGGCCAGCCGAAGGAGGAATGCCGCGTGCGCACCGCGGAGGAGCTGGCGCAACTGCCGCCCAACATGCGCGTGCCGATGCTGTGCGGCCGCGAGCGCTCGCCGGTGACGTTCGAGCTGGAGCTGGACGGCAAGCCGGTTTACCGCGCGGAACTGCCGCCGTCGGGGCTGTCGCGCGACGGCGTGTCCACGGTCTATCAGCGCTTCCCGGTTGCCGCCGGGCGGCATCACCTGCGCGCGCGGCTGAGGGACTATTCTGCCGGGAGCAGAATAGGACCGCCGAAGGCGGGCCCCGAGCGCGAGAGCGCGAGGGGCGAGCCCCAGGGAGGGGGCGAGCACAGCGTGCGCGTGCCGGACTTCAACTATTCAAAGGAAGCCGACGTCGAGCTTGCGCCGGCGCAGGTGTTCGTCGTCGAGTTCAGCTCCCGCGGCGGCGGCTTCGTGTTCAAGTAGGCATGAATTATTTCAGTTACACCCTTCCGGTTCCGGATGACGGACGCCGGCGGCTGGCGCGGAGCTGGCTGTGGCTCGGGCTCGCCTCGCTGCTCGGCTCCGGCGTTTTCTCGGTGCTGCTGGTGCTGGCGCGCACTCCCTACGTGCAAAATGTTTTCCCATGGGTGGATTTCTTCCACACCGCGCTGGTCGTGCACGTGGACCTGTCGGTGCTGGTGTGGTTCCTCGCCTTCGGCGGCGTGCTGTGGAGCCTCAATTCGACGCCGAAATATCTCGCCGCCGGCCGGACGGCGCTGCTGCTCGCGACGCTCGGCACGCTGACGATCGCGACGGCGCCGTTCACCGGCGCCGGCGAGGCGATCATGAGCAATTACATTCCCATGCTGCAGCAAACGTGGTTCATCGCCGGCCTGCTGCTGTTCGCCGCCGGCTTCGCCGTGCTCACGCTGCGCGCCATGGGCGCGATCCCGCCGGTGGGCCCGTGGATGGAGGGCGCGGCGGCGCTGCGCTTCGGGCTCAACACCGCGGCGGTGTCGGCGATGCTCGCGCTGATCGCCTTCGCCTGGTCGTATTTCGCCGCGCCGGAATATCTGCACGGCAAACCCTACTACGAATTGCTGTTCTGGGGCGGCGGTCACGTGCTGCAGTTCACCTACACGCTGCTGCTGCTGGTCGCGTGGCTGTGCCTGGCGTCGGCGTCGAACGTGCCGCTGACGCTCAGTCCGCGCGCGGCGCTGGTGTTCTTCGGTTTCGGCCTGATCGCGGTGTTCTTCACGCCGGTCATCTACTATTCCTATCCGGTCACCTCGGTCGAGCATATCAAGCTGTTCACCTGGCTCATGCGCTACGGCGGCAGCCTCGCGGCGCTGCCGCTGAGTCTCGCGCTGCTGCACGGACTGTGGCGCGCGGAAAAGGCCGCGGGCGACGGCCAGCCGCTGCGCGCCGCGCTGATCGCCTCGATGATCCTGTTCGGCGCCGGCGGCGCGATCGGTTTCCTGATCAGCGGCGCCAACGTCACGATCCCGGCGCACTATCACGGCAACATCGTCGGCGTGACGCTCGCGTTCATGGGGCTGACGTACCATCTCCTGCCGCGGCTCGGTTTTCGCGCGCCGCCATTGAAGCCGGCGCGTCTCCAGCCCTGGCTCTACGGCGGCGGCCAGATGCTGCACGTGCTCGGACTGGTGATCTCGGGCGGTTACGGCGTGCAACGCAAGGTCGCGGGCGCGGAACAGGCGCTCGACAGCGCCGGCCGCGTCGCCGGCATGGGCCTGATGGGACTGGGCGGGCTGATCTCCATCGCCGGCGGATTCCTGTTCATTTACGTCTGTTATCGCGCCATGGTCGGCAAGAAGGGATAAGTTTTACACCGCGCTCCTTTTTCCTGACACCGCATCCCTCGCTGTTCGTCTCCCGAACGGGATAGCGCGTTATCTCCGATGGCGAAGCACGCCGCGTCGTCATGTCCAGTTGACCTAGGTCAATCACATGCGCGCCGTATTTCCTAATATGACCGCCTCGCGAAATCATTCCCGATCGATGGAGACGGTACATGAGCAAAAAAACGCACGACACCCCGATGCTGGACCAACTCGAAAGCGGCCCGTGGCCGAGTTTCGTCACCGGCCTCAAACGCCTGGCCAAGGACAAGGAAATGGTGGTCGACCTGCTCGGCCAGCTCGAACACTCGTACAAGACGCGCAAAGGCTACTGGAAGGGCGGCACCGCGAGCGTGATCGGTTACGGCGGCGGCGTGATCCCGCGCTTCTCCGAGATCGCCGAAAAATTTCCCGCGTCGAAGGAATTCCACACGATCCGCATCATGCCCGCGCCCGGCATGCATTACACCAGCGATATCCTGCGCAAGTTCTGCGACATATGGGAGAAGCACGGCTCCGGCCTGATCGCGCTGCACGGCCAGAGCGGCGACATCATGCTCCAGGGCTGCACCACGGAAAACATCCAGGCCGCGTTCGACGAGGTTAACGAACTCGGCTTCGACATGGGCGGCGCCGGCCCGGCGGTGCGCACTTCGATGTCCTGCGTCGGGCACGCGCGCTGCGAACACTCCTGCTACGACGAAGGCCGCGCGCACCGCGAAGTGCTGAACAATTTCATCGACGACATCCACCGCCCGGCGCTCCCGTACAAGTTCAAGTTCAAGTTCTCCGGCTGCGCCAACGACTGCATGAATTCGATCCAGCGTTCCGACATGGCGGTGCTCGGCACCTGGCGCGATGACATCCAGGTGAACCAGGCCGAGGTCAAAAATTTCGTGAAGGCGAAAGGCCGCGAGTACGTGATCAATAACGTCATCACCCGCTGCCCCACGCGCGCCCTGACCCTCAGGAACGACGACACGCTCGACGTCGACAATCGCAACTGCGTCAAGTGCATGCACTGCATCAACGTCATGACCCGGGCGCTGTCGCCGGGCAAGGACCGCGGCGTCACCATCCTCGCCGGCGGCAAGCGCACGCTCAAGATCGGCGATCTCATGGGCACCGTGATCGTGCCGTTCATGAAACTCGAGAGCGACGATGATTTCGCGAAGCTCGTCGAACTCGGCCGCAGCATCATCGAATTCTGGGCCGAGAACGGCCTGGAACACGAACGCTGCGGCGAAATGATCGAGCGCATCGGCCTCAACAACTTCCTCGAAGGCCTCGGCATCGAGGTGGACCCGAACATGGTCAACCACCCGCGCACCAATCCCTACGTCCGCATGGACGGCTGGGACGACGAGGTGGCGCGCCTGAAGCAGGCCAAGGCCGGTTGAAAACATCTGCCGCAAAGGCGCAAAGAGCGCAAAGGGTTTTGAAATTTAGAAATATTTTCTTTGCGTCCTCTGCGTCTTTGCGGCAAAAACTCTTATTGGAGATTTACACATGACCACGCAACCACGCATGCCCATCGAGTCCGGCACGCCGGACCATTTCCAGTACATGCATCCGACCCTGCGGCGCAACTACGGCCAGTGGGCCTGGCACGAACGCCCGCGCCCGGGCGTGCTGCACCACGTGTCGCACACCGGCGACCAGGTGTGGACCGTGCGCGCCGGCACGCAGCGGCAGATGGACGTCGGCACGATCCGCAAGCTCTGCGACATCGCCGACCAGTACGCCGACGGCTACGTGCGCTTCACCATCCGCTCGAACATCGAGTTCATGGTCGCGGACGAAAAGAAGGTCAAACCGCTGATCGAAGCGCTCACGAAGGAAGGATTCCCGATCGGCGGCACCGGCAACTCGGTGTCCATGATCTCGCATACCCAGGGCTGGTTGCACTGCGACATTCCCGGCACTGACGCCTCGGGCGTGGTCAAATCACTGATGGACGAACTGCACGCGGAGTTCATCCACGAGGAGATGCCGAACCGGGTCAAGATCACCACCTCCTGCTGCCAGATCAACTGCGGCGGCCAGGGCGACATCGCCATCAACATCCAGCACACCAAGCCGCCGAAGATCAATCACGATCTCGTTGCCAATATCTGCGAGCGCCCGAGCGTGGTGGCGCGCTGCCCGGTGGCGGCGATCCGCCCGGCCATGGTCAACGGCAGGCCGTCGCTGGAAGTTGACGAGAAGAAGTGCGTCTGCTGCGGCGCCTGTTATCCACCGTGTCCGCCGATGCAGATCAACGATCCGGAACACTCCAAGATCGCCATCTGGGTCGGCGGCAAGAACGCCAACGCGCGCAGCAAGCCCATGTTCCACAAGCTCGTCGCCGCGGGCATCCCGAACAACCCGCCGCGCTGGCCCGAGGCCGCCGCGGTCGTGAAGAAGATACTCCGGGTGTACAAGCAAGACGCGCACGACTGGGAGCGCATGGGCGAGTGGGTCGAGCGCATCGGCTGGCCGCGGTTCTTCCAGCTGACGGAACTGCCGTTCACCAAGTACCACCTCGACAACTGGCGCGGCGCGCGCGCGAGCCTGAACGCCTCGACGCATATCCGTTTCTAGTCCGGGACTCGTCGTGACGTGCCGCCCGGCGCGGGGTATCGCCCTCGCGCCGGGTTCGTGATGTTTCAGGAATGCATCAAGTAGCTGATCAGCTGGAACGACACCAGCGCCAGCACCAGGATGATGACGAAGAAGATGACCGAGCGGTTTTCGAAACGGGCGCCGCGCGCCGCCTCGATGCGGTCCAGGATCCAGTCGGAGAAGAAATAAAGCCCGATCCCCACGAGCGTGAAATAAACCATTTCCACGGCGTCGACACCTGTTGATTGCGATCGTGCGGGTATTCTATCGTTTCCCGGTCCCCCAGGTTTGACAGAAGTCAAAGCCCTTCTAATCTCCTTGTATCAGGATTGATGCGGTATCTTCAGGGACCTCCTTCGATTTCGCCCGTGCACAATTCGTGACCTTCGCGGCTTCCGCCATTCGCCTGTTCGCGCTGTTCCTGCTGCTGGGAATGACCGCGCCGGCGCGTGCGCAAACGATCGACGAACTCTATCCGACGGCGCGGGATTTTTTCCCGCAGGCCGACCGTTTCGGCGCCCTCGAAGGCAAGCCGCCGGCCGCAGCCATTTACCAGGGTGAGCGCCTGCTCGGTTACGCCTATCTGACGAGCGACGTCGTCCGCATCCCGGCGTATTCCGGGCATCCGATCAACACCCTGGTCGGTTTCGATCTCCAGGGGCGCATCGTCGGCCTGCGCATCGTTGACCATCAGGAACCGATCCTGCTGGTGGGCATATCCGAGGAGCGGTTGCATCGTTTCGTCAGCCAGTACCGGGACAAATCGGTTTTCGACCGCGTTGTCATCGGCGCCGGCGGCGAGGGCGACGTCGCCATCGACACCATTTCCGGCGCCACCATCACGGTGATGGTCGAAAACGCCACGCTCATGCGCTCGGTGCGGAGCGTGGCCGAATCGCGCGGACTCACGCCGCCACCGCCCGCGGCCACGGCGTCGCCCGTCGCTGCCGTGGAAAAACCGGCGACGAGCGCCGCCGCGACTCCCGAAAAATCCGCGCCGCCGGCGGTCGAAACGCACGCCAAGCCCGTTTCAAAAAACATTTCCACGCCGATGCCGGCCAAGGCGCGCGCGGCCGCCGCGGTTCAGGAGGAGCCGATATGGAAGGGCGTGTGGCGCAAGCGTGTTTTCCAGATCGTGGTTATGGTGAGCGGGCTTGTGTTCCTGACGCTGGTGCTGGTGTTCCAGGACTGGCTGGCGAAGCGCCCGCGCCTGCTGGTTTACGTGCGCGACGGTTTCCTGCTGTACACGGTTTTTTTCATCGGCTGGTATTCGCTGGCGCAGCTCTCCATCGTCAACGTGCTCACGTTCGTGCATTCGATCATGCGCGGTTTTCAGTGGGAAGGTTTCCTGATCGATCCGATGATGTTCATCCTCTGGTCGTTCGTGGCGGTGACGCTGCTGCTGTGGGGGCGCGGCGTCTATTGCGGCTGGCTGTGTCCGTTCGGCGCGCTGCAGGAGCTGACGCAGCAGATCGCGCGCAAGTTCAACGTGCGCCAGTTCGAATTTCCCGAGATGGTGCACGAGCGGATGTGGGCGCTGAAGTACATCATCCTGCTCGGACTGTTCGGCGTCTCGCTGCAATCGCTGGCGCAGGCCGAACGCCTGGCCGAGATCGAGCCGTTCAAGACCGCCGTCACGCTGCGGTTCCAGCGCGAGTGGGGTTACGTCGTTTTCGCCGCCGCGCTGATCCTGGTTTCGGCCGTCAATCGCAAGTTCTACTGCAAGTATCTCTGTCCGCTCGGCGCGGCGCTCACTATTCCCGGCAAGTTCCGCATTTTCGACTGGCTGCGGCGGCACCGCGAATGCGGCCGTCCGTGCCAGGTGTGCGCGACCGAATGCGAGGTGCAGGCGATCCGCAAGAACGGCGAGATCAACGCCAACGAATGCCACTATTGCCTGGATTGCCAGGTGACCTACTGGAACGACCGCAAATGCCCGCCGGAAGTCGAGCGGCGCAAGCGCCGCGAGCGCGCGCCGCGGGCGATGGAGCTGGTGCGGCAGATGGAATCGCATTTCGGCGCTTCGGGCATCGGCGACGCAAGCAGTGCCTGCGATAGTTGCCCGGGGCGCGACCGGAATCCTTGAGTTCAAGCCGCTGAATCCGTTTTCATTTGACTCATGTCAAGTGTGGTTATTTTTGACCCATATCAAGGTGAGGCCGGCATCGCGTCTTTACATTGCACCCAGCACATCGTTTCGACACTTTCTCAACTTTGACGCGGGAGGAACGCGATATGAAGTACAAACACGCAGCACTTGCCGCCGGTCTGTTAGCAGCGACCGCGCTATCCTTCACCGGCTTTGCGAGGGCTGAGGAGAAGCCTTCCGGTCATCCGGGAACGCCGGAAACCGAGATGCGCTACAAAGGCGCGCCGGTGCCGATCAAGCCCGAGGAAGCCGAGACCATAGTGACGCCGAAGGCGCCGGCGGTGAGCGAAGCCGAGTTCACGCGCGCCAAGCAGATTTATTTCGAGCGCTGCGCCGGCTGTCACGGCGTGCTGCGCAAGGGTGCCACCGGCAAGCCGCTGACGCCGGACATCACGCTCAAGAAGGGCACCGATTATCTCAAGGTGTTCATCAACTACGGTTCGCCCGCGGGCATGCCCAACTGGGGCACCTCCGGCGTGTTGAGCGACCAGGACGTGGACCTGATGGCGCGCTTCCTGCAGCACGAGCCGCCGCAGCCGCCCGAGTTCGGCATGAAGGATATGAAGGCGACGTGGAAGGTGCTGGTGCCGCCGGCGGAACGTCCGAAGCAGAAGATGAACAACATCAACCTGGACAACGTCTTCTCGGTGACGCTGCGCGACGCGGGGCAGGTGGCGCTGATCGACGGCGACAGCAAGAAGATCGTCAGCGTGATCGACACCGGTTACGCGGTGCACATCTCGCGTCTGTCGTCGTCCGGCCGTTATCTCTACGTCATCGGCCGCGACGCGCAGATCAACCTGATCGACCTGTGGATGAAGCAGCCCGCCAACGTCGCCGTGATCAAGATCGGCCTCGAGGCGCGCTCGGTCGAGACCTCCAAGTACAAGGGTTACGAGGACAAGTACGCGATCGCCGGTTCCTACTGGCCGCCGCAGTACGTGGTCATGAAGGGCGACACGCTCGAGCCGCTCAAGATCGTCGCCACCCGCGGCATGACCGTGGACACGCAGGACTATCACCCGGAGCCGCGCGTGGCCTCGATCGTGGCCTCGCACTTCAAGCCCGAGTTCGTGGTGAACGTGAAGGAGACCGGCAAGATCCTGATGGTCAACTACACCGACATCAACAACCTGACGACCACCGAGATCGGCGCCGCGCGCTTCCTGCATGACGGCGGGTTCGATTCCACCAAGCGCTATTTCCTGGTGGCGGCGAACCAGTCGAACAAGATCGCCGTGGTCGACACCAGGACCGACAAGCTCGCCGGTCTCGTGGAGGTGGGCAAGATCCCGCACCCGGGCCGCGGCGCGAACTTCGTCGATCCGAAAAACGGTCCGGTCTGGGCCACCGGCCACCTGGGCGACGATTCCATCGCCCTGATCGGCACCGATCCGGTGAAACACCCGAAGGGCGCCTGGAAGATGGTGCGTTCGCTCAAGGGCCAGGGCGGCGGGTCGCTGTTCATCAAGACCCATCCCAAGTCCAAAAACCTGTGGGTGGACACGGCGCTCAACCCCAGCGCGGAAGTGAGCCAGTCCGTGGCCGTGTACGATATCGGCAATCTCGACAAGCCGTATCAGGTCGTGCAGGTCGCCGAGATGGCCGGTCTCGGCGAGGGCCCGAAGCGCGTCGTGCAGCCCGAGTACAACAACAAGGGCGACGAGGTCTGGTTCTCGGTGTGGAACGGCAAGACCCAGGAGTCGGCGATCGTGGTTCTGGATGATAAAACGCGCAAGCTCAAGACCGTGATCAAGGACAAGCGCCTGATCACGCCGACGGGCAAGTTCAACGTCCACAACACGCAGCACGACGTCTACTAGCATCCGTGGCAGCAAGGGGCGGGAGTCATCCCGCCCCGTCTTTACGGGAGAGCAGGTTCGCATGCGCAGGCCCAGGCATAAGACCGGCATCATTCTCGCGGCGCTCGGCGCGCTGTGCGCTTTTCCGGTTTACGCCGACATTCCCGCCGCCAGGCAGGCGGAGCTCAGGCATCTGCTCGACCAGGATTGCGGTTCCTGTCACGGACTGACGCGCCAGGGCGGTCTAGGCCCGGCGCTCACGAAGCAGGCGCTGGCCGGCAAGTCCGCGATCATGCTGCGCGAGGTGATCCTCAACGGTCGACCGGGCACGCCGATGCCGCCGTGGAAAAGTTTCCTGAACGAACCGGAAGCGGAGTGGCTGGTGCGGGTGCTGCTGGGTTGTACCGGCAGCTCCGACTGTCAGACGCAACACGACGCCGGGAGCAGCCAGGGCGGGACCGATGCGAAACATTAATCGCGGTTATAACCTACGCGGAATTTTCACCCCCGCCCTGGCCCTCCCCCGTCGAGGGGGAGGGAATATTATTTTTTCCCCCTCCCCTCGCGGGAGGGGGTTAGGGGGAGGGGGCGCTGTTATCGCGTTGCTGTTTACTCTCGTTGGCTGCGCTTCACCGCGCGGCACCGGCGACCTCGGCATCGTCGTCGAACGCGCCAGCGGCAGCGTGCAGGTGATCGAAACCACCCGGCACACGCGCCTCGCCGAGGTGCCAGGCCTCGGCGACCTGTCGCACGCCTCGGCGGTGTACTCGCGCGATGCGCGTTACGCCTACGTCTTCGGGCGCGACGGCGGGCTGACCAAGGTCGATCTGCTGGCCGGGCGCATCGACAAGCGCGTGGTGCAGGCGGGCAACGCCATCGGCGGCGCCATCTCGCAGGACGGGCGCCTGATCGCGGTTTCCAATTACGAGCCGGGCGGCGTGAAGGTGTTCGCCGCCGACACGCTCGAGCTGCTGGCCGACATTCCCGCCGGATCGGGCGACGGCCGCCGCCGCTCCAAGGTGGTGGGGCTGGTGGACGCGCCGGGCGAGCGCTTCGTGTTTTCCCTGTGGGATGCGGGCGAAATCTGGGTCGCGGACATGCGCGATCCGCGTCAGCCGCGGGCGCAGAAATTTTCCAATGTCGGCAAACAGCCTTACGACGGCACGGTGACGCCGGACGGGCGTTATTACATCGCCGGTCTTTTCGGCGAGGACGGATTGGCGCTGCTCGACCTGTGGCAGACGGATAAAGGCGTGCGCCGCGTGCTGGAGGGTTACGGGCGCGGGCAGCAGCCGCTGCCGGTGTTCAAGATGCCGCACATGGACAACTGGGCGCAGGCGAACGACATCGCCTACGTGCCGGCGGTCGGACGGCACGAGGTGCTGGTGATCGACCAGAAGAACTGGACCGAAGCGGGCCGCGTCGCCGTCGCCGGCCAGCCGGTGTTCGTGGTGGCGCGCCCGGACGGGCGCCAGGTGTGGGTGAACTTCGCGCCGCCGGACAACGACACGGTGCAGGTGATCGACACGCTGTCGCTCAGGATCGTCAAGACGCTGAAACCCGGCAAGGCGGTGCTGCACATGGAATTCACCCCGCGCGGCGAGCAGGTGTGGATGTCGGTGCGCGACGAGGATCGCGTGGACGTGTACGACACCGACACGCTCGAGCGCGTCACGTCGTTGCCGGCGGACAAACCGAGCGGGATTTTCTTCACTTCGCGCGCGCACCGGATCGGACTGTAACGAGCGCGGAATGCGGAATTCGGAGTGCAGAATGAAATGAATAAGGAATTGAGCGAACTCGACCGCCGGCTGCTGAACGATTTCCAGCAGGATTTTCCGCTGTCGCCCACGCCGTACGCCGACATCGCGCGCGACCTGGGCGTGACCGAGGCGGAAGTGCTCGCGCGGCTCGCGGCGCTCAGGAACGACGGAACCGTCAGCCGCGTCGGCGCGGTGGTGCGGCCGAACACGATCGGCGTGAGCACGCTCGCGGCCATGGCGGTGCCGCCGGAACGGCTCGAATCGGTGGCGGCGCTGGTCAGCGGCTACACCGAGGTGAATCACAACTACGAGCGCGAGCACCGGCTGAACCTGTGGTTCGTGGCCACGGCGCCGGATGCGGCGCGCCTGCAGGCGGTGCTCGACGAGATCGCGGTTCGCACCGGCCACGAGGTGCTGTCGTTCCCGCTCGTGGAGGATTACCACATCGACCTGGGATTCGACCTGAGAATATGAGAGCGAGCGAAGCGGGTAAAGCATGGAACTGAACGTCGTCAAACATTCCGTGGTAACGTCGCAACGGCCGTCCGTGGACGACATCGACCGGCGCCTGCTGGCGGCGATCCAGCATGGGCTGCCGCTGACGTCGCGCCCCTATGCCGAGATCGGCGCGAGTCTCGGTATGTCCGAGGCGCAGGTGATCGCGCGACTCGCGCAGCTGAAGGCGGGCGGCGTGATCCGCCGCTTCGGCGTGGTGGTGCGTCATCACGAGCTCGGTTACTCCGCGAACGCCATGGTGGTATGGGACGTGCCGGACGAGCAGGCAGCCGAGCTCGGGCGCTGCCTCGCCGGATTCGATTTCATCACGCTGTGCTACCGCCGTCCGCGGCGCCTTCCTGCCTGGCGCTACAACCTCTACTGCATGATCCACGGCCAGAGCCGCGACGAGGTGCTGGCGCATCTCGAATGGATGGTGAACCACTGCGGCCTGCAGAGTCTGCCGCATGAAGTGCTGTTCAGCCGCCGCCGCTTCAAGCAGCGCGGCGCCGTTTACACCTCGGGAAGGAGGGCGCGTTGATGGACGACGTGGATCGCGCCATCGTCAATCAGCTGCAGGGCGGTTTTCCGATCTGCGAACGCCCGTATGCCGAGGCCGCCGCCGAACTGGGGCTGGGCGAGGACGAGCTGATCCGGCGCGTCGAGGCGCTGCTTGCCGCCGGCACGCTGACCCGCTTCGGGCCGATGTACCACGCCGAACGTCTCGGCGGCGCGCTGACGCTGGCGGCGATGAAAATTCCGCTGGATGATTTCGAACGCGTGAACGCGATCGTCAACGGTTTCCCCGAGGTGGCGCACAACTACGCGCGCGAGCATGAATTCAACATGTGGTTCGTGCTCGCGACCGAAACACCGGAGCGAATCGGCGAGGTGATTGCCGAAATAGAGCAGGCAACCGGCTGCAAGGTATACAACATGCCCAAGCTGGAAGAGTTCTTCGTCGGCCTGAGGTTCGAGGCATGAGCAACGCCGCCGCCATCCGTCGCGAGCCGGCCGACATCGCGCCGCTCATTGACGCCACCGACCGCCGCCTCATCCAGGCGACGCAGGAAGGCCTGCCGCGCGTGCCCCGCCCGTACCACGCCATCGCCGAACAGCTTGGTCTGAGTGCAGAGGACGTGATGGCGCGCCTGCGGCGCATGCTCGAAACGGGAATCATCCGTCGCATCGGCGCGGTGCCGAATCACTATGCGCTCGGCTACCAGGCCAACGGCATGTCGGTGTGGGACGTACCGGAGGAACGCCTACGCGAGCTGGGGCGGAAAATCGGCGAACTCGATTTCGTCAGCCACTGCTATCATCGCCCGCGGCATTTCCCCGACTGGCCGTACAACCTGTTCGCCATGGTGCACGGGCGCGACCGCGCGCAAGTCGAGGCCAAGGTGGCGCAGATCGCGGCGTTGCTGGGCGCCGCCGACCATGGCCACACGGTGCTGTATAGCACCCGCATCCTCAAGAAAACCGGGTTAAGGATTGGTTTGTAAGAATGTTTGCCGCAAAGACGCACAATTTTGTCAGGAACAAAATTGGACGCGCGCCAGGGACGGCGCGCATCAAAGGACGCAAAGATTTGAGAGTTGTTTTTAGCCAGTATCTCTTTGCGTTTTCTTTGCGCTCTTTGCGCCTCTGCGGCGAGAACTCATAGGGTTATTCAATATGTTCCGGATATCGCAATACATGCAGGAGATCAAAAGTCCCACGTTGCTGGGGCCGAAGCGTCATCCACCCGGACCGGTGGTGATCTGGAACCTGATCCGCCGCTGCAACCTGACCTGCAAGCATTGCTACTCGATCTCCGCGGACACCGACTTCCCCGGCGAACTGTCGACCGCCGAAGTTTACAAGGTCATGGACGATCTCAAGGGCTTCCACGTGCCGGTGCTGATTCTCTCCGGCGGCGAGCCGCTCATGCGTTCCGACATCTTCGATATTTCGCGGCGGGCGAAGGAAATGGGTTTTTACGTCGGCCTGTCCACCAACGGCACGCTGATTAACGAATCCAATATCGAACAGATCGCCGCGGTTGGCTATGACTACGTCGGCATCAGCATCGACGGCCTGCGCGCCACCCACGACCGTTTCCGTCGTCTCAAGGGTGCCTACGATGCCTCCATGAAAGCCATCCGCCTGTGTCATGAGCAGGGCATCAAGGTCGGCATGCGCTTCACCATGACCCAGGACAACGCCAGCGAACTGCCCGAGCTGCTCAAGCTCATGGAAGCCGAAGGCATCGACAAGTTTTATCTGTCGCACCTCAACTACGCCGGACGCGGCAACATCAACCGCAAGGACGACGTGATCCTGAAAACCACGCGCTGGGCCATGGACCTGCTGTTCGACAAATGCTGGGAATACACGCAACGCGGGCTGCACAAGGAGTTCGTCACCGGCAACAACGACGCCGACGGCGTTTATTTATTGTTCTGGGTACGCAAGCACTTCCCGCACCTGGAAGAGCATATGCGCGCCAAACTGGCGCAATGGGGCGGCAACTCCTCGGGCGTGAACATCGCCAACATCGACAACCTCGGCAACGTCCATCCCGATACTTTCTGGTGGCATTACACGCTCGGCAACGTCAAGGAGCGCCCGTTCTCGCAAATCTGGCAGGACGTTTCCGATCCGCTCATGGCCGGGCTCAAAGCCAGCCCGCGTTCCATCAAGGGCCGCTGCGGCGCGTGTCAGTACTTTGATATCTGCGGCGGCAACACCCGCGTGCGCGCGCATCAGCTCACCAACGATCCCTGGGCCGAGGACCCGGCGTGTTATCTCACCGATGGAGAGATCGGCGTCGAAGGCCTCGGCGAGCGTTTACAAAATCGGCCGTACACACGCATCCCGGTTGTGGCGGCGAAGTAGCCGCTCTTCTGCCGCTCGCTGTTTTATGTTTAACGCGCTGAGTTCAGATGCTTGGTCAGTTGCTAGAAGTAAGAAATCATGTACTACGATATTGAGACACATGATTTATATACCGTATTATTTTTTCTGTTGGGTTTCCAAAGCGCAGAATATAGTTTTCAATCGCCCGAAAGATGGCGCTGTCGACCTCAAGCTCAAGACAAGCAGAAATTTCAATAGGGTCGCTATTGGTATCGTGATGTTTGGTGTTGTTCCTGACGGAATTTAGATAACCTCCAATCTGCTTCTCCGTTCTATCGGTGCCGTGTATCGAGTGAATTTCTTTAAGCGCAGAGATGGATTTTTGCCTTGCTGTCTGAACCAGATTATCATCACTTTCATTCTTCTTGCTCTTAATAAATCCAGCCAGTACCTCTTCGGCTGCTGCGGCCAAATGGATAATCGAAAATTCATCTCCACCTTTAAAGAAAAGGTCCAGAGCTGTTTCTAACATCCTGGCAGCAATTTCGTCCTTCTTGTAGCTTCTGTGAACTATGGCCATAGGTCTATTCTTAATCTTAAAATTGCTTCACGTAAATCACATAGTGCCAACTAACCAGCAGACATTCGAATTAAGCGCAGGATTTGGTACCAGCCACTGAGCTATTGATTTCTGCATAAATAATGTCCTATCCTCTGGACAGGAGGTGCCCCATGAGACCTGCCGGAAGCCCAGAGGAGTTGCAACGACGGCGCGAACGCGCCATCGCGCTGCTGAAAGAAGGTATCGCGCCCGTCGATG
>DAIDLH010000121.1 GCA_027449605.1 Candidatus Muproteobacteria bacterium
TCACCGGCATCCCGGCGTCGGCCTCGCGCAGGAACCCGATGATCTGTTCTTCGGTAAACCGCTTCTTCATGTCCAATCTCCTTCCGGTTATGGGATTGGACTCTAAAGCAGGGTGCTACTCAAATCGGGGGTGACGTCGGCCGAGGCCCGCAGCTCAAAGCCCGGGCGCGTTTGTCTCCACGGCATTACTCACGTCGTCGTCGGCACCAAAATATCCAAGAATTAAGAAGGGACGGGGAATAATTAAAGGGGCCAGGTTCGGTGGCGTGGCGAGCGTTCGTTTCTGACCCTTTAGACCTTACGATGTAGTGGTTGCATACTGCAACCAGGGTGGACTAGACTGTCTGCACCGACTTCGAGGAAACCAGCATGGCAACCCTGCACGTACGCAACGTCCCTGACAAGCTCTACAAGCGCATTCAAAAGCTTGCCGAAGACGAGAACCGCTCGGTCACGGCTGAAGTCATACATCTCTTGGGCCAGGGACTTCAGGCGCGCGAGGCGCGCCGGGGCGCCGCCGGTATTATTGAGCGCATCCGTGGCCGGACGCGCAAGACGCAACTTCCCCGTGGTTGGACCGATGCGGTCGAGCTGATCCGCGAGGATCGCAATCGGTGAATTCCGCGCCCTTGCGGGCGGTAGTGGACGCCAGCGTAGCGGTAAAGATTTTCGTACCCGAAACACTCTCCACGCAGGCACAAGAGCTATTCGCACGCTTCGCCTCCGAAAACGGCTCCGAGTTGATCGTTCCCGATTTCTTCTTCGTCGAGTGTGCGAACGTATTTTGGAAATGGGTGCAACGGTCAGGATATGTCAACAAGGATGCGCAGGCACATCTGCGCGATTTGATCAGTTTCGGCCTCACGGTGATTCCAACAGAGCTTATTGCAGATGAAGCTTTGGAGATTGCCCTGAAACAACGGATCACGGCCTATGACGCCTGTTATGTCGCCGCGTCAAAGCAAACAGGATTACCCTTGATTACTGCGGACGAAAAGCTGGTAATGAAACTGACCAAGAGTTCTTATGATGTTCAGTGGTTGGGTGATATCGAGGTAATAACGAAATAGATGGATAAGAAAGCATTTGCGGAACTGGTTTCCAGTGTTCAGGACATGGGCCGTCACATGCGCGGCGAAAAGGTGACGGGAGCGCGGATCACCAAGGTTCGCGAACCGAACATGCGCGCAATCCGCCGCAAATCCACAAAATCTGGGTCAGATCACAGTTTCCGCTAATACACTGGTTGATTGCCTTCAGCTGACGGTCTCCGCGCTATAACGCGCGAGCAGGCCGGTGCGCACGGCGCGGCGGTAGACGCGCACAAAGAATCCAATCGCCAGCACGATGTAAAGCGCCGACAGGCCCGTGGCCCACAGCAGGTGGGTCGCCGGGTACGTCTGGCCCGCGACGATCGCGCGCACGCCCTCGAAGACGTAAGACGGAGCGAGCGCGTAAGCGATGGTTTGCATCCACCCCGGCAGCGTGGCGAGCGGGTAGAACACGCCCACGAACGGCGAGATCAGCGCCGGGATCGGCCAGATCAGCCATTCCGCGGCCGGCCCCAGGCGCAGGACGATGCCGGCGCCGAAGATGCCGAGCGCGATGCCGGTGAGGAACAGCACCAGCAGGAACGGCGCGAGCATCGCGCCGTAGGCGAAGAACGACAGGCCGAAGGCGGCGCTCGCGAGCACGATCATCACGACCAGCGCGATCAAGCTGGTGATGACGCTGGTGAGCACCAGCCCGGCGACGTACTCCGCGATCGACAGCGGCGTGGCGAAGATGTTGAGAAAGTTGCGCGACCACACGTCCTCGAAGAACGCGGTGGTGACGCCGAGCATGACGCGCCCGAAGAAGTCCCACAGCAGCACCGCGCCGAGCAGCGTCGAGACGAAATTGAAACCGGGCGCGGCCACGGTTTCGAGAAACTTGGTGATGAATCCCCACAGCAGGATGTCGACCGCGACCCACATGATGAGCGGGAACAGGCGCGCGGGACTGCCGCGCATGAGATAGAACTGCCGCAGCAGGATGGCGCGGATCGGATTCCAGCGCATGGTCTTACCCGGCCTCGAGCGTGAGCGGCTCGCGCGCGACCGAGACGAACAGGTCCTCGAGCGAGCTCTTGCCGTGTTCGCGCGGCAGCGTTTTCGGATCGCCTTCGAGCAGGATCGTCCCGCGCGACAGGAACAACACCCGGTCGCACACCTCCTGCACCTCGATCATGTTGTGCGAGGTCCACAGCACGCCGACGCCGTCGCGGCGCGCGAGTTCCAGGATCTGCGCGCGAATCTCGCGCGCCTTCGAGGGATCGAGCGAGGCGGTGGGTTCGTCGAGCAGCAGCAGGCGCGGGCGGTTGAGCATGGCCTTGGCCAGCGCCGCGCGCGTCTGCTCCCCGGAGGAGAGCAGGCCGCATTTCACGTCGCGGTAGGCGACGAGGTCGAACTGCTCGAGCAGTTCCTGAATGCGCGCGGCGCTGTGCTTGACGTCGTAGATGAGGGCGAAGACGCGCAGGTTCTGGTACACGGTGAGATTGCCGGGCAGGGGCGCGTAGACGGCGGTGAAGTTCGTGCACTCGAGCGCCTGCGCGCGCTCGCTCGCCACGTCGCGGCCTTCGATGCGGATCGTGCCCGCGGTCGGTTCGAGCACGCCGAGGATCATGTTGATGGTCGTGGTCTTGCCGGCGCCGTTCGGGCCCAGCAGCCCGACGATTTCGTTGTGGTTGACCTCGAACGAAATGCCGTCGACGGCGAACTTGTCGCCGAATTTCTTGCGGAGCGCGAGGACCGATAGGACTTGGGGCATGAGAGTATCTCCGGCCCATTATCGTTGTTCGCCGGCCGCGCCGGAAGCGGGCTTGGTTCGACCAGACGCCGTGCCGGCTCGGCCACCAGCCTGATTTTCGTCAAAGCCGCCGCCCGATGGTTGTGCCATGCTGCGCGCCTTTCGTCACTACACGCCTCGGTGGGCAAGGAGGAACCGTGACACCCTCAGCCAAGCGCTTCATCCTCGAGCAGCTCAAAACCAACCGCATCATGAGCCTCGCCACCGTGCGGCCCGACGGCTACCCGCAGGCGACGACGGTGACCTACGCCAACGACGGGCTGACACTCTACTTTGCGTGCGATCGCAACGGCCAGAAAGTCCGCAATCTGCGGCGCTCGCCCAAGGTGTCGCTCACGATCAACAAGGATACGGCCAACTGGAACAAGATCACCGGCCTGTCCATGGGCGCCACCGCGAAGATCCTCGACCGCCCGGCCGACACCAAGCGCGCGCTCGCGCTGCTGGCGCGCAAGTTCAAGGACATGAAGGACCTCAGCGCGGAGGACCTGGCGGAGACGGTGTTCGTGCGCGTGCAACCGAAGGTCGTCTCGATGCTCGACTACCGCCGCGAGTTCGGCTGGACGAAACTGGTGCGGGTTTAGCAGAATGCTGAGGCAGTCCGACAACTAAATCTGGCGGTCTGACATAGATGAATGGAACAAGGAACTGCGCGTCGCGCGCAAGGGCATGTGACACGAATTCACATCGGGATCGCGGCGCAGAATGGCCTCAAGCCGTTCCGTCCATGAGCGCCCGGTAAAGCGCGAAATTCGCGTCGAGGTTGCCGGGGTGCAGGAAAATTCCCACCCAGCAACCGTAGGCCGCGAACGGTTTCGGTTCGGACAGTCCCACGGGCTTTTTCCAGACGATCGTTCCCATCACCTCGATCCGCACGCCCTGGTGTGCGTATCTCAGCTGGACTCGCGCGCCGTTATCGACGGCGGCATTCAGCTGGAGACCGAGCCCGAATGGGGAGACGTCGCGTATCTCGACCACGTCGAGGCATCGATAATTGGTGTAGAGCCGCAGCACGCCTTTCGGTTGCTGCGCCAGTGCTTCGCGCGGGACGTTGCGGCGTTCCGCGGGTTTCATCTTCATCTGTTTGGGTGACATACCGGCAATCCTGAAGTCAGGACGTTCCGAGTCCGTAAACACGTCCGTGCCATCATTAGAAACAGCAATACCTGTGCCAATTGATGCAGGTCAATACCGCGCATCGCTGTGCCGGCCGGCGCGATGAGACGGACAAAGAACAAAAGGAATGCCGTGATCAGGGCACAATTTTGACGTAATCGGTCACCCCACTGACCCGTGAGAACATGTCTCAATAGTCCCGGTTTCCGGATCAGCAACCGGTGGTCGATACGCGCACATCATATTGCACGGCGCCGACTAGCGCCGCCGCGCGAGCGGTTTGTAGCGGTGACAGTCGATGACATGGTCGTTCACCATGCCGACGGCCTGCATGTGGGCGTAAATGATCGTCGAGCCGACGAACGTAAATCCGCGTTGCTTGAGATCCTTGCTCAACGCATCCGATTCCGGCGTGCGCGCCGGCACGTGCTTCATGTGCGTCCAGCGATTCTGGATCGGGCGGCCGTCGACGAAGCGCCAGACGTAGCGGTCGAAACTCCCGAACTCGTCCTGCACCGCGAGGTACGCGCGCGCATTCTTCACCGCGCCCTCGATTTTCAGCCGGTTGCGCACGATGCCGGCGTTCTTCATGAGGCGCGTCACTTCGCGCCGGCCGTAGCGCGCGACCCGCGCCGGATCGAAGCTGGCGAAGGCTTCGCGGTAGGCGGCGCGTTTGCGGAGAATCGTGATCCAGGAAAGTCCGGCCTGCGCGCCCTCGAGGATCAGGAACTCGAAATGCTTGCGGTCATCGTGCACCGGCACGCCCCATTCCTCGTCGTGGTAGCGCACGTACAGCGGATCGGTTCCGCACCACGCGCAGCGCGGCTTGAGGGCATCGGCGGCGCGAAGCCGGAGCTCCGCCTTCAGGTCCGGCGGCAACCGGTTCCATTCCAGCCCGCGCAGCGCGCCCTCGATGGCGTAGACCAGATTGAGCGAGGCGTGGTAGCCCTTGCCCTTGAGCAGCCGGTAGGCAT
>DAIDLH010000122.1 GCA_027449605.1 Candidatus Muproteobacteria bacterium
AGGCGCGCGCGGCCGATGCGCTGCTCGCCGCGGGCACGGCGCAGCCGCTGACCGGCATCCCGCTCGCGCACAAGGACATCTTTTGCGCCAAGGGCTGGCGCACCACCTGCGGCTCGAAAATCCTGTCCAACTTCGTCGCACCCTACGACGCGACCGTCATCGAAAAATTCAACCGGGCCGGCGCGGTGTGCCTCGGCAAGACCAACATGGACGAGTTCGCCATGGGCTCGTCGAACGAGACTTCTTATTATGGTGCGGTGCAGAACCCCTGGGACACCGCGTATGTCCCCGGCGGCAGCTCCGGCGGTTCGGCCGCGGCGGTGGCCGCGCGCCTTGCGCCGGCCGCGACCGGCACCGACACCGGCGGCTCGATCCGCCAGCCGTCGGCGCTGTGCAATCTCACCGGGCTCAAGCCCTCGTACGGACGCGTGTCGCGCTACGGCATGATCGCGTTCGCATCAAGCCTCGACCAGGGCGGACCGATGTGCCGCAGCGCCGAGGATTGCGCCCTGTTGCTGAACACCATGGCCGGCTTCGATCCGCGCGATTCGACCTCGGTGGAGGCGCCGGTGCCGGATTACGCGAAAACGCTCAACGACGACCTCAAGGGCCTGCGCATCGGTTTGCCGAAGGAATATTTCAGCAAGGGTCTGGGCGCCGAGGTGGCGAAGGTGATCGAGACCGCGATTGCCGAATACAAGAAGCTCGGCGCGCAGGTGGTCGAAGTGAGCCTGCCCAACAGCCAGCTCGCGATCCCGTGCTATTACGTGCTGGCCCCGGCCGAGGCGTCGTCGAACCTGTCGCGTTTCGACGGCGCGCGCTATGGTTACCGCGCCAGGGACTACACCGACCTGCTCGACATGTACTGCAAGACCCGCGCCGAGGGCTTCGGCGCCGAGGTGAAGCGGCGCATCATGATCGGGACCTACGCGCTGTCCGCCGGCTATTACGATGCCTATTACCTGAAGGCGCAGCAGCTGCGCCGCCTGATCGCGCAGGATTTCGAACGCGCGTTCCAGTCCTGCGACGTGATCATGGGTCCCACGACTCCCACGACTGCCTTCAAAATCGGGGAAAAGAGCGACGACCCCGTGGCCATGTACCTGAGCGACATTTACACGATTTCCGTGAACCTCGCCGGCCTGCCCGGCATGTCCATCCCCGCGGGCTTCGATGCCAGGGGACTGCCCGTGGGTCTGCAACTCATCGGCAAGTATTTCGACGACGCGCGGCTGCTCAACGTCGCGCATCGTTACCAACAGGTGACTGATTGGCATAAGCGTTTGCCGAAAGGCTTTGAATAGAAAACCTGCCGCAAAGACGCAAAGGGCGCAAAGAAAAGCGCCAAGAGTTTAATTTTTTAAACCTTTGCGTTCTCTGCGTCTCTGCGGCGAGAATTCATATATGGAATGGGAAACCGTCATCGGCCTTGAAGTCCACGCCCAGCTCATGACCCGGAGCAAGGCGTTCTCGGGCGCGGCCACGAAATACGGCGCCGAGCCGAACACCCAGGCGTGCGCGGTGGACATCGCGCTGCCCGGCGTGCTGCCGGTGTTCAACAAGGAAGCGGCGCGCATGGCGGTGAAGTTCGGGCTCGCCATTGGCGCGGCCATCAATCACCGCTCGGTGTTCGCGCGCAAGAATTATTTCTATCCCGACCTGCCCAAGGGCTACCAGATCAGCCAGTACGAGCTGCCGGTCGTGGCCAGGGGCCAGATCACCATCGACGTCGACGGCGCGGAAAAAGTCGTCGGCATCACCCGCGCGCACCTGGAAGAAGACGCCGGCAAGTCGCTGCACGAGGATTTCCACGGCATGACCGGCATCGACCTCAACCGCGCCGGCACGCCCTTGCTCGAAATCGTTTCCGAGCCGGACCTGCGTTCGTCGAAAGAGGCGGTGGCCTATCTGAAAAAATTGCATGAGCTGGTGCGCTACCTCGAAATCTGCGACGGCAACATGCAGGAAGGTTCGTTCCGCTGCGACGCCAACGTCTCGGTGCGCCCGAAGGGCGAGCAGAAATTCGGCACGCGCGCCGAGCTCAAGAACATCAATTCCTTCCGCTTCGTCGAGAAGGCCATCGAATTCGAGGTCGAGCGCCAGATCGATCTGATTGAAAGCGGTGGGAAAGTAATTCAGGAAACACGGCTGTATGACTCGGACAAGAACGTCACGCGTTCCATGCGCAGCAAGGAAGAGGCGATGGATTATCGCTACTTCCCCGATCCCGACCTGCCGCCGCTGGTGCTGGACGAGGCCTTTATCAGCGACGTCAAAAAGACCCTGCCGGAACTGCCGGACGCCAAGCGCGCGCGGTTCATGAAGGATTACGGCCTCAATGCCTACGATGCCGGCGTGCTGACCGGCTCGCGCGAACTGGCGGATTACTACGAGCAGGTGGTGCGCGAATCGAAGGCCGATTCCAAGATCGCGGCCAACTGGATCACGGTCGAGCTCGCGGCCTTCCTCAACCGCGACAACAAGGACATTACCGCATCACCGGTGACGGTGGCGATGATGTCGGGCCTGCTCAAGCGCCTCGCCGACAACACCATCTCCGGCAAGATCGCCAAGGAAGTTTTCGAGGCGATGTGGAACGGTGAAGGCGACGCCGACGCCGTGATCGAAAAGAAGGGCCTCAAGCAAATCACCGACACCGGCGCGATCGAAAAGGTCATCGACGAGATCATCGCCAAGAATCCCAAGCAACTCGAGCAATATCGCGCAGGGAAAGAAGCTCTTTTTGGTTACTTTGTCGGTCAAGTTATGAAGGCCACGCAGGGCAAGGCCAACCCCGCCCAGGTCAACGAACTGCTCAGGAAAAAGCTCGGCGCGTAAGCGCGCCGCGCGCTTGACGCTGGGCGGTATTTCAGTACACTCCCATCGCATGTTTCACTTCGTCCTCCAGCGGGATTGCGTCGCCAAAAAGCATCTGGCTATTTGGCGGATGCGACACGCCTGTGCGCCCGGAGATTGGAACCGCTAGCCATACATCGTTAATCCAGAATCTTCCGAGGGCCACAGAGCGCAAGTCCTGTGGCCCTTTTGTTTTTTGGAATCCACTCAACAACAAAAGGAGCAACAAAGTGAAAACCATCCGTAAATCGATGTTCCTGCTGCTGCTCGCCGGTCTCGCACTGCTGGCCGGCGGATGCGAACGTCCGGCGGTAGCGCCGGTCACCACCGCGACAGTCGCCTCGGTCGACGGCGTTGAAATCCGCTACGACGTCGCCGGCAAGGGCGACACGGCGCTGGTGTTCGTGCATTGCTGGACCTGCAACCGCCGTTTCTGGGACGAGTCGTTCGCGTATTTCGGCAAAAACTATCAAGTCGTGCGCCTCGATCTCGCCGGGCATGGAGAATCGGGCAAGGGCCGCAAGGACTACACCATGGCCGCGTTCGGAGGCGATGTCGCCGCCGTGGTCGACAAACTGGGCCTCAAGCGCATCGTCCTGATCGGCCACTCGATGGGCGGACCGGTGAGCCTGGAAGCCGAGAAGCGTCTCGGCGCGCGCGTCATCGGCGTGGTCGGCGTGGACACCTTCCATACCGGCTTCCCGGTGCCGAAAGATGAAAAGGAAGTTGCCGCCTTCGTCAAGCCGTTCGAGGACGACTTCAAGGGTAACGGCGAAAAGTTCATACGCAGCATGTTCACGCCTCAATCCGACCCGAAACTGATCGATCGCATCGGCGGCATGGTTCTGGGCGCCGATCAGGCCATGGCCGTCAGCGCGCTCAAGAACATCCTCGTCTGGTACCAGAAAGATTCCGCGGCATCGTTCGCCCGCGTCGGCGACCGACTGCGCAACATCAATGCCGACCCGAAGGGCGAGAACAAGCCGCTCGACAAGAGCGTCACGCTCATCGCCGGTGTCGGTCATTTTGTGGCGCAGGAAAAACCGGCTGAGTTCGACCAGGCGCTGGAGAACATCGTCAAGGGATTCGAGAGCGCCGCGACGAAGAAGTAGGCTGAATTACCGGGGCCGGCGGAAGCCGGCCCGGGTTTATTTTGCAGCAGCGGTTTGGTTGTCTGCCCGGAAGTTTCCGCGCCGTGTCCTGTAACCGCCCGGCGCTAAATCTCGATCTGCGTCCCGAGCTCCAAGTTAATGAGGTCGCGCGCGAGCGCGCTCGGCTCGCTCCCTTCTCCCCTTGCGGGAGAAGGGGTGGGGATGAGGGGATGTCGTCAGATTTCTATTTGCGTACCAAGCTCAATAACCCGGTTCGCGGGCAGGTTGAAGTATTCCACCGGGCTGCTGGCGTTGCGCGCCAGCGTGGAGAACAGGCGCTCGCGCCACAGCGCCATGCCCTCGTAGCGGATGCTCGGAATCACGGTCTCGCGGCTGAGGAAGAACGAAGTCTGGAGCGGCTGGAATTCCATCTCGTGCTCGCGGCACAGTTCGAGCGCCTGCATGACGTCGGGCCGGTCCTTGAAGCCGAAGTCAACGGTCAGCTGGAAGCAGTTGTTTCCCAGGTCCGTGATGTGGATGCGTTCCTTCGCCGGCACCCACGGCACGTCCTTGATCACCACCGTGAGGAACACCACGCGCTCGTGCAGCACCTTGTTGTGCGCCAGGTTGTGCAGCAGCGCGTGCGGCACCGCCCCGTGGGTCGAGGTCAGGAACACCGCCGTGCCGGGCACGCGCGTCGGCGGATTGCGCATCAGCGATTCCAAGAACATGTCGAGCGGCACCGAGGACTGTTTCAGCCGCGCCAGCAGGATTTCGCGCCCGCGCCGCCAGGTGACCATGAGCGTGAACACCGCCGCGCCCATCACCAGCGGGAACCAGCCGCCGTCGAAGACCTTGAGCAGGCTGGCGGAGAAGAACGCCAGGTCCACGAAGAAGAAAAAGCCGGTGGCGATGCCCGCCAGCAGCAGGTTGTAGCCCCAGCCGAAACGGAGCACGAAGAAGGTGAGGAAGGTGGTGATCAGCATCGTGCCCATCACCGATACGCCATAGGCCGAGGCCAGCCGGGACGACGAACCGAAACCGATCACGGCGGCGAGCACCGCGGCGAGCAGGATCCAGTTCACCGCCGGCAGATAAATCTGCCCCATTTCCCTGGCCGAGGTGTGCAGGATGTTCAGGCGCGGCAGGTAGCCGAGCTGGATCGCCTGCCGCGTGATCGAATAGGCGCCCGAGATCGTCGCCTGCGAGGCGATCACGGTGGCCGCGGTGGCGAGCGCGACCATCGGATACAGCGCCCAATCGGGGTAAGCGAGATAGAAAGGGTTGTCGATGGCCCTGGGGTTGGCGATCAGCAGCGCGCCCTGGCCGAAATAATTGAGCACCAGCGCCGGCAACACCAGACCGAACCACGCCAGCCGCACCGCGCGCTTGCCGAAATGACCCATGTCGGCGTACAGCGCCTCGGCGCCGGTGAAGGCGAGCAACACGGAGCCGAGCACCACGAACGACGCGAAGCCGTGCGCGGTGATGAAACGCAGCGCGTGCAGAGGGTCGACGGCCTGCAGCACGATTGGATTCTGGCCGATGTTGTATACCCCGACCGCGCCGAGCGCGAGGAACCACAGCGCGCAGATCGGACCGAAGAACGCGCCGACGATCGCGGTGCCGTGGCGCTGGAACGCGAACAGCGTCACCAGCACGATCGCCGAAATCGGAATTACGTAGTGCTTGAACGCCACGGTGCCGACTTCGAGGCCTTCGACCGCGGACAACACCGAGATCGCCGGCGTCAGCACCGCGTCGCCGTAGAACAGCGACGCGCCGACCACGCCGAGCGCGAGGATCAGCAGGCGCCAGCGCGGTTGCTCCCGGACCGCCGAGGAAGCGAGCGCGAGCAGCGCCATGATCCCGCCTTCGCCCTTGTTGTTGGCGCGCATGATGAGCGTGACGTATTTGAACGTGACCACGATCATGAGCGACCAGAAAATGGTCGAGAGCCCGCCGAGGATGTTTTCCGTTTCGAGCGCGATGCCGTGGCTCGGCCCGAAGGTTTCCTTGACGGCGTACAGCGGGCTGGTGCCGATGTCGCCGTAAACGACGCCGAGGGCGAGCAGGGTGAGTCCGGCGGTGGAGGATTTCTGCGGGCGCGCTTCGCTGTTGTTGTTTTCCAATCGAATCTCCCGGGAGGGGCGAATGCGCGCGCACGTTACTCTCTTGTCCTCGGCCCCGCAACCGCGCAACGGCCGTGCCAGACCGCCCCGTCGTGATTACGCGGATTTTGCGGGAACCGGCATGTCCAAATCGGTGCGAGACTCCGCGCCGGCGGTCGGGGAGGCGCCGGGTTGCCGGTCAGGCGACGAAGGTCCCGCGCGCGGTCATCCGCGGCGGGTCAACGGCTTGGCGCGCCGATGCCGGCAGCGCCGGCGTCAGGGGCTCAGAACACCTGACCCCAGCCGGCGATGAACGAGCGATCGGCGGTGAGTTGAATGCCGTTCACGCGCTGGTAGACCGGGAGCTGGACGAAACCGTAGAGGCGCGCGCGCCGGCTGACCGCGACGCCGAGCCCGGGGCTGAGGAACGCCTGAAAGCCGCCCGACTCTTCCGGTTCCGCCTGGGCGCCGCTATCGCGTGCCTTGTGGCTGAGGTTGAGCTGAAGCAAGGCGTTCACGCCGTCGTTCAGCGGCTTGTTCAGGCCGGTGCTGAGCGTCAGTTGCCGGCCCGGCCGGTAGTCCTCGCGACTGTTCAGGGGCGAAACCGCCATGGCCTGCACGAACCACGAGAAATCGCGGACGCCCCGCGGCGCGTTGTAGTAAACGCCGAGCACCAGATCGGTGGTGCCGGTTCCCGGTTGCAGCGCGCGTTCGGCGCGCGCGCCGTCGCCGTTGCTCACGGTCGTCGAACCGGTCGGCAGCTTGAGCCCGAACTGCGCGCCCGCCGCGCTGCGGTGTTCCGGCAGACCCAGGAACTGGTAACGGCCGATCACCCGCATATCGCCGAATTTCTGAAAGCGCCACTGTTCCGTCGTCGGGCCGTTCACCGGATCGTTGAAAATGTGTTCGTGGAAACGGCTGACCCAGGGCAGCTGCGCCGACACGCCCCACTGCGCGCCCCCGGAATAATCGATCGAGGCGAGCAGGTTGCGGTTCAGGGTGCGCGTTTCGTCCGTCGCGTCCGGCTCGCCGGACGGCGCGACCCTGGACTTTCCGGAGCGCAGCGTGTCCGCACTCATGTATTCGCCGCGCAGGTCCAGGCGCCATCCGGGCTTGACCCACGGACCCAGCGCGTCTTCGCCGGTGTTGATCGTGCAATAGCTGCCTCCGCAGCTCGCGTGCGCGACGGGCGCGGCCAGCAGGGCGGCGAACATCAGCGGTAACGACAAATGCCGCGTCGAGATTGTGCGCATATTCTTTTCTCCCATGTTTGGTGTTCGTGATGTTTCGGAAAGACTTTCAGTTGAGCGCCACGGGTTCGTTGCGCAGCCGGAAGTTGATCGGCACTTCCACCCACGACGCCACGGCCGCGCCGCCGCGCGAAGCGGGCACGAAGCGCCACCGCTTCACGGTCTCCAGGGCGGAGCTGTCGAGCATGTCATGTCCGCTGCTTGTCATCAGCTTCACTTCCGCGCACTGCCCGTCTTCGAGCACGCGCGCGCGCAAAACGACCTTGCCTTCCATGCCGTGGCGGCGCGCGGCGAACGGGTAGGGCGGCTTGGGATTGTTGAGCGAGCGGACGTCATAGCGCGATTCCACCAGCGGTTCTTCGTTCTGGCTTGAAGAGACGGCGCGCGCCTGTTCAGTCGTGCTCGTTTCAGGTTGTGGCGCTTTCGATTCGCTCGTGGCGGGGATGTCGGCGCGTCGACTGATCGTGCGCATTAGCGTCGATCTCAGGACTTGCCGCGGGGCTGGTTCGCTCACCAGCGCCACCTCGATCGGCTCGAACGCGGCGAGCTGCGGCGCATGCAGCGAACCCGGCCCAAACCACAGCAGCACGCCCACATGCGCCGCGATCGACACGACGAACGCCGTCAGCGTGGCCGGCGGCGTTTCGCGCAGGGAAGCGCTCAGGTTCGGCGTCATGAACGTTTCGCCGATGTTGTTTGTCGTTCGATCCATTGCCGGAGTTTTTGCGGCGACAGCCTGCCGCTCACGGCCTGAACCGTTCCGTCGGCGCCGTGGAGGTAAGTGCGCGGCAGTTCGCCCTGCCACTGCCGGTCGATCGCGTAACGCAGGCGTTCGGTGAAGGCGTCGGCGAACACCCACGCCTCGACGCCGGCGAGACGGTGCTGCGCCAGCACCGTCGCGATCGCCGCGCTTTCCTCCGGCGCGTCGACCGAAACCAGCACCAGGTCGCGCGCCGATTCGCCCTGAAAAACGTCGCCCAGCAGCGCCAGTTCTTCCCGGCAGGGCGGACAAGTGAGCGACCAGAAAGCGACAACGAACGGACGGGATTTGTGCGCCGCGACGATTTTTTCCAGACTGCCGGCGTCGAACGGCCGGATGTCCTGCGCGGCCAGTGGAGCAGTCAGGACAAAACTACCGAGGATCGTCGCCAGCCTGAGCCAGACACGGACGTTCATGGCATCGCTCCCGTCGCGTCGATCAGGCGATAACCTTCCTGCGCCGCGAACCAGGAAACGTAGACCCGCGCGCCGTCCGCGATCAGCAGCGGATGATCCGAGGCGCCGGAGGCCGTGGCGAGCGTCACCGGCGCGGACCAGGAGCGGCCGCCGTCGGCCGAGCGCATGCCGCGGACGACGGCGTCGCGGCCGTCGAATTCCTTCCACGCGAGCCACACGCGCCGGCCGAGCGCCAGCACCTGCGGATGCGCCGCCTGCGCCTCGCTGTCGCCGAATTTCATCGGCGCGGAGAAATGTCCGCCGCGGTCGGCGGTGCTTGAATAATAGAGTCCGGCGCGTCCCGGCGCGCCGGTGAACCAGGCGAGGTGATAAACCCCGTCGCTCCCGATGGAGAGCGCCGGGCCGTGATGCGGACAGGCGTCCACCGCCCAGTCGTCGCGGCTCACGCGTATCAGCGGCGATTTTCCGTCGAGCCGCGCGAGCGCGTGATCGCGGATGTTGTCGCCGAAGACATGCCGCCAGAAAATCACCGGCGTGCCGTCCGTGTCCGGTGCGAGCGCGAGGCGGCAGCATTCGCACGAATGATCCGCGATTTTTTCGTTCGCGGCGAAGCTCGCGCCTTTGTCGCTGGAGACGGCGCGATAAATCGCGGCCCCGGTGTATTTGCCGCCGCGCTGGTCGCGCTTGTCGAGCCACACGAGGTGAATCCGCCCGCGCCCATCCACGCCCAGGGCCTCGAAACGGTGGCTGATGACGTCGCGGTTGTCGTTGACCGTGAGCGGCGCGGAGAACGACCGCCCGTCGTCGCGCGAGACGGCGAAGCGCACGTTGCCGCTGAAGGGCTGTTCCAGCGACTGGACCCAGGAGACGTACACGCGGCCGTCGGCGGTCACGAGAATCTTCGGGCGGTTCTCGCCGTCGGCGGCGATGCGTTCGGCCCCGGCGTTGACCCGCGCCGGCGCGCTGAAACTTTCGCCGCGATCCTCCGAATGGCTCACCCACACGGCGCCGTCTTTGACGGCGGCAAGCCAGAGTCGCCCCCTGGCGTCGAACGCGGCCCCGGCCGACAGCGGCGCTTTGGCGAGCATGGCCCGCCACATTTTCTCCCGCTCGGCCGCCGAAGCGCCGCCGCCGTGCCCGGCATGAGCGGAATCCGCGGCCGGGACGGGCGCGCCGGCGCTCAGGCCGGCGGCCAGCAGCACGGGCAGGATCAATGTCCGGTATTTATTCATGCCACAGATAACGCACGCCGGCGTAGAACGTGCGCGGCAGACCGGGAGCGTAGGTGGGGATATTGGTTCCTGACACGGTCGCAAAGGACGTGGAGTCGGCATAGCGTTTGTCGCCCAGGTTGGTGACGCTGCCGAACACTTCCCATTCGCGGCTGACCGGATAGTTGGCGCGCAGGTTCAGCAGATCGTGTCCGCTGTACCGGATGCTGTTGACCGCGTCGATCCAGTAGCTGCCGAGCTTCACCCATTCCAGCGTGACCCGGCCGCCGTTCAGGGCGGCGGGACGGCAACTCAGGCGCGTGTTGGCGATGGTGCGGGGCGCGTTTTCCATTTCCTTGCCGCTGTAGTCGGCGGTGTTGTTGACCCAGTTTTCGTAAATATGCCTGGCGTAGGAATAAGCCAGGTCCAGGCGCCACTCGCTGGTCATGTCCGCGCCCAGCCCGATCTCGACGCCTTGGTGCACGGTCTTGCCGGCGTTTTGCGCGACCCGTGGGTCGGTGCTGGTCGCCTGGAAGCTGACGATGTCGTCGGTCTTGGTCATGTGATAAACGGATACTTCATAGTTGACCGCGTTCGATTTACCGCGCACGCCGGTTTCGTAGCTGTCCACCTTGACCGGTTTGAGTCCGACCGCCGATTGGGCCGTGGCTTGGGCGTTGCTGGCCGAGTTACCGGTCGCGGGACGAAAGAGCTGTCCTTCGGAAGGAGCGCGGAAGGCGTGGTTGTAGGCGGCGAAACCGGAAACTTCCGGCGTGAACGCCAGCGTGACGCCCAGCTTGGGGCTCGCGTGACGGTAGTCCACGGAGGTGTCGCCGACGTGACCGTAGAAGCGGGTCGGGGTGACGCCGATGGCGCCATCGGCCAGGTTGTTGCGGTAGCGATAGGAAGCATTGTCATAGCGCAGACCGGCGGTCACGCGCACGCGGTCGCTGGGCGACATTTCCCCGTGCAGATAGGGCGAGACGCCCTGATAGGTGACGTCGTAGTCATAGACCGTCGCCGCTTCGGTGTAGCCGAGGTAGCGCGTGGTGTAGCCGCTGCCCGTCGTCGAGGTGACGATATATTTTTCCAACCGGCCGCCGGGGCTGCGGTCGATATCGACACCGGCGATCAGGCGCGTGCGATAGGGAGCAAAATCCCGGCGGTACTTCGCCAGCACGCCGAAGGACCGGTTGCTGGTGTTGTACACCGTGGGATCGTAACCGAGCGACCAGTTGGCCAGCAGGTCCATGGAGTTGTCGCGGAAATAAGGCGTGATGCTGAGCAAGGAGTCGCCCATTTCCTTTTCGTAGGCGGCGGAAACACGGAAGGCTTCCACTTTGCGGAACGAAATCGGAGTGTAAGTAGCGGTGGGATTGTTTTCGTAATCGCTCTGCGAAATGGTCGAGGATCCGGCGGTTTCCTGATCGATATTGGAGTAGGCGATAACGGTCTTGACCGCGGCGTTGTCGCCCAGCGACCGGTCCCAACGTACGGTGCCGCTCTGGCGGTCGTAGGCGGTGTGCTCGCGCCAGCCGTCGGTCGAGGTCAGGTTGAGGTCGGTGCGCCAGCCGTCGTTGCCGGAGGTGTTGCCGCCGGTGGCGAGCAGCCGCTTCCAGCCGTGTCCGCCCGCCTCGCCCATCAGATCGGCCTCCGGCTTCAACGGCGCCGGTCGCGTCAGCACGTTGATCACGCCGCCGATGGCGTCCGATCCGTACAGCGCGGTGCCCGGGCCCTTGTTGACTTCAATGCCGCCGGCCTGAGGCACGTTCACCTCGTACAGCGCGTTGTGGTTGAAGAAGCCCGTGGAGCGGGTGGGAATGCCGTCCTCCAGGTACAGATAGACCGGATTGGTGGTGAGCGGCTGGCGGATGGCGGTCATGTGGCCCTCGCCGCCGGTGACGTTCACCCACACGCCGGGCACCTGGCCCATGATTTGCGAAGGATGCGTCGGGCGCAGCGCGCGGATTTCCGCGTCCTTGACGACGCCCACCGTGGCCGGGGTTTCGGACAGGGATTGTTTTTCGCGCGTGCCGGTTACCGTCGTTTCCTCGAGCCGCGTCGTCGCGCCGTCAGCGGGATCCGCCGCCTGAGCCGCGGCCAATGAAGCAACAAAAAACGGAATTAAAAACCAAGCGAGTCGCATGTTCCATCCACCCCGGTCGTTACGTCGTGTATTGATTTTCCGGCATCCTAGCTTGCGTTTGCGGGCGGATGAATGCGGTATTTTGTCGCACCCATCCCTGGGTGCGACCCTCGGCGCATATGCGCCTCGGGCCAGCGTCGCTTTGCTCCGCCGTCCAAGTCTGCTCCCGGCAGACTTGTGTCGCAGGCCCTTCTTCGCTGCGCATCCTGCTCCGCTCGAAGGTCCGGGGCGGGGCTCGCCATCCTTGGCAAAATGCCGCTAAAGTACGATTACGCCATGGATTCCGCCCCGACACTGTCTTCATCGTCCGCCATCAATCTGCGGCGGCTGGTGGTGCTGCGCTGCATCGCCCTGGCCGGGCAGTTGCTGGCGATATGGGTGGCGGTGACCTCGCTGCACATGCCGCTGCCGCTGGAACCGTTGATGGGCATCGTCGCCGCCATGACGTTGTTGAATTTTTTTACCTGGCTGCGGATGCGGCGTATGCGACCGGTGGGCGAGAACGAGCTGTTCATCCACCTGGCGCTCGACGTGGCGGCGCTCACGGCGCTGCTCTACTTCAGCGGCGGCTCGACCAATCCCTTCGTGATGCTCTATCTGCTGCCGCTGGCGCTGACCGCGGCGGCGCTGCCCGCCGGCTACGTCTGGGCCATGGTCGCGGTGACGGTCGCGTGTTATACACTGCTGATGTTTTTTTACATGCCGCTGCCCCACGGCCACGCCATGCACGACAGCGACTTCGGCATGCACGTCGTGGGCATGTGGCTCGGTTTCCTGGCGAGCGCCGGATTGATCGCCTGGTTCGCCGTGAACATGGCCGACACGCGGCGCAGCCGCGACCGGCTGCTGGCGCAAATGCGCGAGGACGCATTGCGACATGAACGCATCCTGGCGCTCGGCACGCTGGCCACCGGCGCGGCGCACGAACTGGGCACGCCGCTGTCGACCATGGCGGTGCTGACGAAGGAACTGGAGCGGGAATCGCGCGACGCACCGACGACCCGCGCCAACCTGCGCTTGCTGCGCGAACAGATCGACCGCTGCAAATCCATTCTTGCCACGCTGTCCGCGTCGGCCGGCGCTTCGCGCGCCGAGGGCGGCGGGCGCATGCCGCTCGAAAATTATCTGGATGAGTTGCTGCGCGACTGGAAAGCCATGCGGCTGGGTGCGCAGGTCCGGCAGCGCTTCGACGGGTCGCGGCCGTCGCCGGAGATCGTGGCCGAGCAGACCTTGAGCCAGGCGATCGTGAACATCCTCAACAACGCCGCCGACGCCTCGCCGGAGAACATCGAAGTCAGCGCGCGCTGGAACGAAAAGGAACTGGTGCTGGAAATCTGCGATCGCGGCACGGGCCTGACGCCCGACGCCGAACAGTCCGCCGGCCAGCCGTTTTTCACCACCAAGGCGGAGGGCGCGGGGCTCGGCCTCGGCCTGTTCCTCGCGCACGCCACGCTGAACCGTTTTGGCGGCCACGTGCGCCTGTATAATCGCGAGGGCGGCGGCGTCTGCACGCGGCTGACGCTGCCGTTGTCCAGCCTGCGCGTGGAGGCGTCGGCATGAACGCGGAAAACACCGGAGACAGACCGAGCCTGCTGCTGGTCGACGACGACGAGACCTTCTGCCGGGTATTGTCGGCGGCGCTCGAACGGCGCGGCTTCGCCGTGAAGGTGGCGCACGACGTCGCCGCAGGACTGGCCGCGGCGGAGAGTGAGTCGCCCGAATTCGCCGTCATCGACCTCAAGATGCCCGGACTCTCGGGGCTCGATCTGGTCAAACGACTGACGGCGCTCGACGCGCATACCCGCATCGTCGTGCTCACCGGCTACGCCAGCGTCGCCACCGCGGTCGAGGCGATCAAGCTCGGCGCCACGCACTACCTCGCCAAGCCCGCCGACGCCGACGAAATCGTCGCCGCGTTCAGCCGCGACAGCGGCAACGCCGGGGTGCCGGTGGAGGCCAAGCCGTTGCCGTTGTCGCGGCTCGAATGGGAGCACATCCAGAAAGTGCTGGCGGAGACCGACGGCAACATCTCCGAAACCGCGCGCCGTCTCGGCATGCACCGGCGCACGCTCCAGAGAAAACTCGCGAAACGGCCGGTAAAAATTTAATTGACAGGATTAACAGGATTTACAGGATTAAATGCAAAAGAACAGAACTGAGCAATCTTTCTTTTTTGAAATCCTGTTAATCCTTTAAATCCTGTCTATTCGTTTTTTTCTTTCAGAATACGCGTCGCCTCGCCCGCGATTTTTTTCCGGCTGAACAGCAGTTGCCAGCGGCTGCCGCCGAGCTGGCGCCACAGGAACGCCGAACGGATGCCGGCGAACAGCGCCGCGCGCACCCGCGCGGCGACCGCCGGATCGCTCAGGTAACCGTGCTCGCCGTTGACCATGATGCGCGGTGTGAGCGTGCTGATCGTCTGGGTGTAGAGTTCCGCGAGTTTTTCCACCAGCCGCGGATGCGCCGCCTCGCCGTCCGGCTCGCTCTCGAAAAATTTCATCTGTGACTGGATCGCTTCGATGCCGCGACGGATGGCGTCCTGCATGTCCGGGTTGCGCCGCAGCTGACCCTCGAGATGGATCATGGCGATGACGTACCTGGCGATCTCGACGTCGCCCGCGTCGGCGATGCCGCCGAGCTTGCGGCTCAGCAGGTTCAATCCGAGCGCCACGCCCGACGTTCCGCCGTACACGGCCTCGGTGCTGGGCGCGTCGATCCGGGTCAGCGCCTGGATGCTGGCGACAAAGCCGGGACCGTCGGCGCGGCCTTCGCGCGCCAGTTGCTGCGCGAGGCGCGCGGCCTGAAACAGGCCTGCCAGGGCGAGCGTGCGGTCGGCAAACGGGGTATTCATGGGCGGCGGTCGGTCGGGTGAACCGCTCCAAGTCCAGGGCCGGGGGACGAGGCCGGGCAATGACGCGCCGGACCTTTCCCCGGGCGCGGGGTTAGTTGTCCTTCATGCAGGCGCGCTCGACTTCGACGCGCTTGACGCCACGCACGCCTTCGACGGCGCGCTTGATCTGCGCCACGATGTTGTCCGCGTACGGACAATTGGGCGTGGTGAGCTGGATGTCGAGATGCACGTAGTCGTCGACGATGTCGATTTCCTGGATGAACCCCAGTTCGACGATATTGTGCCGCAGTTCCGGATCCATGACTTTCCGGAGCGCGTCGTAGACCATGGTTTCGGTGATGGCTGAACTCATCGGGACGACCTTTGCCTGTGAACAGAATGGGTACAGTCTAGCAAATCGCGCCGCGGCTGTACCGCATGCCCCATCGTTGACATCAACATTGGACCGGCGCCGCGCACGGACGGTTCGGACCGTCGGGCCCGGTCCCGAGCGGCTTGACTATAATAATGAAGCAAAGATGTCGGATATGAACGATCTCGGCAGGCCATCGCCGCGATCGCATGTCGTCAACAACAAGGAGCTGCGCTGGCTGCGCCATGACGGAAATTGCGGACAAACCCAAGGTAGGGCTGATCCTGGCCGGCGGCGGCGCGCGCGCGGCCTACCAGGTGGGCGTGCTCAAGGCCGTCGCCGAGATGCTGCCGCCGGAATCCCCGAATCCGTTTCCCGTGCTCTGCGGCACCTCGGCCGGCGCCATCAACGCCACCACCCTGGCGATTTACGCCACCCGCTTTCAGGAGGGAGTGCGGCGTCTTAACTACGTGTGGCGCAATTTCAATGTGCACCAGGTTTTCCGCGCCGATACGCTCGGCGTCCTCGCCAACGGGATGCGCTGGTTCGCGGCCATGATGCTGGGCGGGCTGGGCCTGCGCAACCCGCGCTCGCTGTTCGATCGCGCGCCGCTGCGACAGTTGCTGCAACAGACTATGCCCTGCGACCGGATCCAGAAGTCGATCGACGCGGGCGCGCTGCATGCTTTGAGCATCACGGCCTCCGGTTACGGTTCGGGGCAGTCCGTGACCTTCTTCCAGGGCGTGTCCTCGTTGTCCGCATGGCGCCGTTCCCGGCGCTTCGGCAGCGCGGCCAATATCACCATCGATCATCTCATGGCGTCCTCGGCCATTCCTTTCGTTTTTTCCGCGGTGAAACTCAATCGCGAGTATTTCGGCGACGGTTCCATGCGCCAGATCGCGCCCATCAGCCCGGCGCTGCACCTGGGCGCGGAGCGCGTGCTGGTGGTCGGCGTGCGCAACGAGGGTCCGTCCACGCCCGCGCGCGCCGACGTGGACGAATATCCTTCGCTGGCGCAGATCGCCGGCCACGTCCTGAACAGCATATTTCTGGATAGTCTCGAGGCCGACCTCGAACGTCTGCAACGCATCAACAAGACCATCAGCCTGATTTCCGCCGATCAACTGCGCGAGGGCGGGGTGACGCTGCGCAAGGTGGACGTGCTGACGATCGCGCCGAGCGCGGATCTGGAAAAGATCGCCGCGCGCCACGCGCACCATTTGCCGCGCGCGATACGGTTCCTGCTGCGCGGGCTCGGCGCCTTCAACCGCAACGGCTCGAACCTGGTGAGTTACCTGCTGTTCGAAAAACCCTTTTGCCGCGAGCTGATCGATCTGGGATACAGGGACGCCATGCTCCGCAAGGAGGAAATCCTGCGGTTTCTGGAGATCTCCGGAACGTGACGCGCTGGCTCGTCATCGCCGGCGTCATTCTCATCGTTGTCGGGCTCGTCTGGCCCTGGCTCGCCAAACTCGGGTTCGGGCGGTTGCCGGGCGACATCGTGATCGAACGGGAGAATTTCCGGTTTTATTTTCCGATCACGACCATGATTCTGGTCAGCCTGGCGCTGTCGCTGATTTTCTGGTTGTTCCGGAAATAAATCTCGTGCGGGCTTTGCCCGCTTATTGCTCAGTCATCAGATACATACCACGGCTTCCGGTCGCCATCAGGTGTCGGTATACGGCCCGAGAAAACGAGTGCCGTTGAAGTGAATCAGATGGGTCGGGTTGTCGGCGATCCAGACTTCCGTTTCCCACGAAATGGCTTCCAGGTATTTTGTGAACGTCTTTCGGTTTGGGAATGCCGATACAAACACCAACCCGGCCTTGCAACGCAGGAACATCGCTTGCAGTTCCTTGTGGCGCTTGGCGTCGACCGGGCCGTGGGAGGTGACGGCCTCGGCGAGGATGAGCCAGTTGCGTTCGGGGTAATAGATGACCACGTCCGGCATCTTGCCGTGGTTGTCTACGTCGATGCCAAGCGATGCCAGCAGCTGCTCGTCGAAGTAGCCCCACTTGTCGCCGGTGTCGCCCGCGTAGACAAGCGTTCCTCCCGGCACAAAGCGTGGGCCGAATTCTTCCCAGATGGCGCGGATCAGCTCACTGTGTTCGCCGGGAGACAATCGCACTTGCTGCCCCTTGGCGATACGGACCGGGACCATTTTCATTTCCCGGTGCTTGGCGTATTGGGCGGAGAGAGTTTCGCGGCTCGCCATGTATCCGGCGAGATTCTTCTTATATTTCTTGGTGCCGAACATCCGCAGCACCTTGAGGCAGCCCGGTTCGATGCGATAAACCGCGTGCGGGCTGTTCACCGGCCGGTCCGGCTGATCGGGGTTGTAGAGCGCGATCCCGGCCTGGACGAACTGGTGCATGGTCTGGCGTCGCACGGTCTCGCGGGTGTTAGGGGCGTAGCGTTTGTTGTAGTGTTTGCGCGCCCAATCCATGATCGGCGTGATGCCCATGAGCGGGTCTTGTGCCTCGCTCCACGTTTTGTCCGGTGAAAGGTCCAGCAACGCGAGCAAAGCGAGCGCAGAACGTTCGTTCTGCTGCGCGCGGGGCATGCCGAGGTCGACAAGGATGGAGAGCGCCTCGGCGATTTTCTTGTTCTTCTTGCTAACCGCCATTCTCGTTCTTGATGTATCGGTCGATATCTTCCTGACTCAGGGTATGTTGCGCGCGCGCCCACTTGCCGAACCGGATCAGCGTTTCCCTGGACGGGTAGCGCATCGCACGAAGGTCAGTAGCGTTCACTTGCGTATGCCCGCTGAAATTGCGGAAGTACCGGTCCACGATGGTGGAGTTGAGAAACAGCCCCAGCCCATGAACGAGATTGGAGGGCAGGCCCTGCTTGTGTCGATGAAAAACATTCAGGTGATTCTCGAACCCGTAGTGATCGTGCTCAAGCTGCTTGGGCTCGATGACATAAGCCACCAGGCGGCGACGCTCTTCCTTGGCGGAGAAGCGCTTGGTGAGAACGTAACAACCGCGCGGCATGAGCCATTTGCGAGTGTCCTCGTTGAGGCGCAGCGCATTTGGCTTCTTGTGTTCCATGGGCCAGGTGAATCGGCCGCCGCGAAAGTGATGGGTGTAGAGCAATGGAATGCACCGGCCCTTGGGTTCGGCGAGCCAATGTTCCTTCAGGCGGAAATCAACGACCGGGCCGGTAGAAACTTCCAGCCCCAAGTCTTCGAGCGTGTGCGAGAAAAGCAGGCCGAAATCGCCGACCGGTTCGGTGGGGACATGGATGAACCGCTCGGCATCGCCGGGTTTTACGATTTCCACGAAGGGAATCTCGCGACGGGTCAGGTCCGAGAAACTCTGGTCATGTGACGTTGAAACCATGACGGCGCCCTGCCGGGCGCCGCGCACGAGGCGGACGATGATATTTTCTTGCATTACCTCGTCGTCCTTGAAGGCGCGGGTCCGGCTTTCGAAGACGTGGATATGGGTGAGGGCGGCACGCTCCAGCAGGAACTCGCGAAACGGCCGATAGTAGGGGCCATTGCAGAAGCTGCGCGGCACGATCGCTACCACCTCGCCGCCTTCTTCCATCATCGCCACGGCAAGGCCCAAGAAGGCCGTATAAAGATTGACCGTCTCGATGCCGACCTGCCGCAGCATTTTGCGGTGAACGGAATCCGTGTTGATCTTCTTGTACGGTGGATTGAGGATGGCGTGGGTAAACCGTGGAGCGCCCATGCCGATCTCGAAGCTGGCCTCGGCGATAAAGTCCCGGTTGTGGATGGCGCCGCTGAAGCGGTGGACCTGGTTTTTGCAGAGCGCTTCGACTTCCTGCAGGTGGTCCGACAGGTAGTCTTGCAACAGAGGCTCAATCTCGTAGCAGTGGGCCTCCAACGAAGCGCTGGCGGGGGCGTTCGCGAGAAAGCGTTCCGCGAATGACTCGGTGAGCGAGCCCACGCCCGCGCCGGGATCGAGCAAACGGACGGTCCGGGGCCAGTGGGTGAACAGCGACGCCATGAAATCGGCGATCGCGGTGGGGGTCATGAACTGTCCAAGCTGCGACCGCCGCGAAGGATCGAGTTGCTTGCTCGCCTCCAGGCGGGCTTCGTCGATGGGGCGTACGGCAAGCGTGGACATACGGCCATTCTAAGCCGGCGGGGAGGGCGACGTCATGTTCTTTGAAGATTCAGGTTTTGCCGGGTGCAGGGCAGGGTAACGAGCCCGAAATGGAGATTCAAGCCGTCGCAGTCGCCGATTTACGACATTTCTCGTTCACCCTTCGACAAGCTCAGGGCGAACGGGAAATTTAATCAGAGCTTCCCTGGCTGGTTTTTCCAGAT
>DAIDLH010000123.1 GCA_027449605.1 Candidatus Muproteobacteria bacterium
GCCGGCCATCGGGCAGCTGCACGCGTCCCGAGCCCTGGATCTCGAGAAAGAACAGCGCCACCGGGTCATCCACCCAGGCGATCACGTTGTCTTGCGCGGAATGCTTTCCCTTGCCGATCTCGGCGCGGCTGTAATAAGGCACGACGCGCTGACCGGCGAGCCGGCCGCGCAGGCGTCGGCCCTTGAGTTCGGGATAGAGCTCGCCCAGTTCCACGGTGACGAGATCGTCCGGGCGGCCGTACAACTGGTAACGGAAGCGTCCGGTTTTCACCAGGCTGCCGTGCAACAAGGGTTCGTAGTAGCCGGTGATCAAGCCGTCGGTGTCGCCGTTGCCGGCGACCACTTCATGCGCGATGAAACGCGTTTCGAAAAACGCGCGCGCGGTGTCATCGTCCGGATCGGCAAACAGCGCGGCATCGGCGCACAGCGCCTGCCAGCGCGCATCGCGCGCCGGCATTTTCCGGCAACTGTTGAGCAGCGCCGGCCAGGTCTGCGCGAGCCGATCCTCCTGCCAGCCCGGCAGCGCCGACCACGGCACCGGCGCGCCGATGCCCGGGGCGCGCGAGGGCACGCTGAGGCAGGATGACAACAGACCGCTCAACGCGGCAAACAACATGACGCCGGCGGTTTTTTTCGCGCAAGATTTCAGGATAAGATATTTCGATTCGAACATGGCATGATTTCTAGCACTTCCCGCCCTCTCCCGCCACAGAACTGATACTTGGAATCGCTCGATCCGACTTTGTTTCTGTGGCTGCTCGTGGCGATCGCCGCGGCCGCCGCGCTGTACTCGTCGGTCGGCCATGGCGGCGCCTCCGGCTACCTGGCGGCGATGGCGCTGTTCGGCGTCTCCGCCGCGCTCATGAAACCCTCGGCGCTGGTCATGAATATCGCGGTGTCGGGACTGGTGTTCGTGCGTTTGTGGCGCGCCGGGTTTTTCGATGCCCGGCTGTTCTGGCCGTTCGCGCTGGGCTCGATTCCGCTCGCGTTCATCGGCGGCGCCATCCATCTGCATGAGCGCGCGTACCAGTATCTCGTCGCGGTCGCGCTGCTGGTGGCCGCCTGGCGCCTGCTCCTGACCAGTCACGAACCGCCGACGCGCGAAGCGCCGCGCCTCGGCATAGCGCTGCCGGTGGGCGCCGGTCTCGGGTTCGTCTCCGGCCTGACCGGTGTCGGCGGCGGGATTTTCCTGAGCCCGCTGCTGCTGTTCCTGCGCTGGGCCAACATGCGCACCACGACGGCCATCTCGGCAGCCTTCATCCTGGTCAACTCCGTCGCCGGGATCGCCGGCCTCGTCACTACCGGCATCACCCTGCCTCATGGTCTGCCTTGGATGTTGCTGGCGGCGCTGGGAGGCGCGATCGTGGGATCAGAACTGGCGGTGCGACGGCTGGCGCCGGTGCGGTTGCGTCAGTTGCTCGGCGTGGTGCTGGTGATAGCCGCCATAAAAATGTTTTTGACAGCTTGAAACAGCTTAAACGCCGGCCGCGACTTTTGGAGGCTCGGCAAAAGGAACTTCGCCCTCATACGGCTCGGCGAAACCGCACGCCGGTTTGCCTTCGGCGTTCTTCGTCGGGCAGACCTTTTCGGTACCGCGACGCTTGGTGGTCTTGATGGTCAGGATCGGCCAACCGCACTGGGGACAAGGCTCGGCCACCGGCGGATTCCACACGGCGTATTTGCAGTCCGGGTAGCGTGCACACGAATAAAAGATCTTGCCGTAGCGCGATTTGCGCTTGAGCATGGTCGCCTGTTTGCATTCCGGACATTGCACGCCGGTGTCGGCGGGCTTTTCCAGCGGCTCCATGTGCTTGCAGTTGGGATAGTTGCTGCAACCGATGAAGCGGCCGTAGCGCCCGCGCTTGATCACGAGACTCGAGTCGCACTTGGGGCACTTGCGATCGGGCACGATCTCGGGTTCGTTCGAGGCGCCGACGGCGTCGTCGACGTTGCGCGTGTAGTTGCAGTCGGGATAGCCGGTGCAGCCGATGAAGTAACCGTTGCGCCCCAAACGCTTGGCCAGCTTCTTGCCGCACTTGGGGCAGGCCTCTTCCATCATCTCGACGCCGGGACGTTCCACCGATTCCTTCTCCTTCACCTGATTCTTGAAATCCACCCAGAAATCCTTCAGCACCGGTTTCCATTCCTTCTCGCCGCGCGAGATCGCGTCGAGGTCGTCCTCCATGCGCGCGGTGAAATCGTAATCGACGTAATGGAAAAAATGTTCCGAGAGGAATTTGTTGACCACGCGCCCGACGTCGGTCGGCTTGAAGCGGCGGTTGTCGAGCGTGACGTATTCACGGCTCTCAAGGGTGTAAATGATGGAGGCATAGGTCGAGGGCCGGCCGATGCCGTAGGCCTCGAGCGCCTTGACCAGACTGGCTTCCGAGTAGCGCGGCGGCGGCTCGGTGAAGTGCTGCTCGGGACGGATGGCCTTGAGTTCGACCGACTCGCCTTTTTCCATCGGCGGCAGGAGCTTTTCGTCTTCGGTCACTCCCTCGGGCGCGTCCTTCGGCTTGTCGTCGATATCTTCCTGGTACACCGCCATGAAACCGGGCTTGACCACGGTCGAGCCGTTGGCGCGAAACACATTGCCCTCGCCGGCGACCATGTCCACGGTGACGGTATCAAGCACCGCCGGCACCATCTGGCACGCCAGCGTGCGTTTCCAGATCAGTTCGTACAGCCGCAACTGGTCCGGCTTGAGGTGATCCTTGATCGAATCCGGCGCGCGCGCCGCCGAGGTCGGACGGATTGCCTCGTGCGCTTCCTGCGCGTTCTTCGACTTGTTCTTGTACACGATCGCCTCGTCCGGCAGGTTGTCGGCGCCGAAACGGTCCCTGATGACCTCGCGGATTTCCGCCACGGCTTCATTCGCCAGATTCACCGCGTCGGTGCGCATGTAGCTGATGAGGCCGACGACTTCGCCGTGACCGAGATCCATGCCTTCATAAAGCTGCTGCGCCGTGCGCATGGTGCGCTGGGCGGTGAAACCGAGCTTGCGCGAGGCCTCCTGCTGCAGCGTGGAGGTGGTGAAGGGCGGGGCCGGGTTGCGCCGGCGCTGCTTCTTCTCTACCGACAACACTTGCAGTTTGCCCTGGGCGGCGGCCTTCAGGGCGGCGTCGATTTCGGCGGCGCGCGCGCCGTTGTCGACGCTGAATTGCTCGAGTTTTTCGCCGTTGAAATGGGTCAGCCGGGCGACGAAGTCCTTGCCCTTGGTGTTGAGGTCGGACTCGATGGTCCAGTATTCGCGCGCGATGAATTTCTCGATCTCCTCCTCGCGCTCGACGATCAGCCGCAGCGCCGGGCTCTGCACGCGTCCCGCCGACAGTCCGCGGCGCACCTTTTTCCACAACAGCGGCGAGAGATTGAAGCCCACCAGGTAATCGAGCGCGCGCCGCGCCTGCTGCGCGTTGATGAGATTCTCGGAAAGCTGGCGCGGCTGTTCGATGGCGTGCTGGATGGCGCTTTTGGTGATCTCGAAGAATTCCACGCGGTGCACCGGCTTGTCGTCCAGTACATTTTCTTCTTTCAGGATTTCATGCAAATGCCAGGAAATCGCCTCGCCCTCGCGGTCCGGGTCGGTCGCGAGATACAGCGCGTCGGCCTTCTTCATCGCCTTGACGATGGCATCGACGTGTTTCTTGTTCTTCTCGATCAGCTGGTATTTCATGCCGAAATCGTTGTCGGTTTCGACCGCGCCCTGCTTTGGGATCAGGTCACGCACGTGGCCGTAGGACGCCAGGCAGGTGAAATCCTTGCCCAGATATTTGGTCATGGTTTTGGCCTTGGCCGGCGATTCCACCACAATCAGATGTTTTGACATTCGTTTAACTCGATGCGATCTCAAAAATATGAATCATGGAACCACAGATGAACACGGATGAACACGGATGAACACGGATAATCAACTTTTTCTATCTGCGTTGATCTGTGTGTATCCGTGGTTTCAAAAATATTTACAAGTTAAGTCGCGCTTTATGCGCGCCCGGATCGCGTCAGACCCGAATTGTTGACGATAACAGGCGGGGCTTGTCAAGTCGCGGGGCGCCGACAGCCGATCGGAAACGACGGGAACTGGAAACGAATGACGATGGAAATCAATGCAGATGGCCCTGCATTTCGTCGAACACCAGGTCCTCGAGCATGTGATACGCGTATTCCTGTCCGGGCTGGTTGAACATCACCAGCAGCATGACCCACTTGATCTGATCGAGCGCGATTTCATCCGTTTCCAGCGCCATCAACCGGTCGATGATGACCTCGCGCGTGGCGGGATCGATCACGCCGCTGGCTTCCATGAACTGCAGATAGCCGCGGCATTCCTCGTCGAGCTTCTCCTGCTCCTGCGGCGTGTAGTGGCGGATCGCGCCCGGCGTCGCCGGGCGCGGTTGACCGCTGGCGTGATCGCGCAACGCGGACAGTCCGTCCAGCCACGAAAACGCCTTGCGGATTTCGCCGCGGCGGAAACCGGCCTGGGTCAGTTCGTGGGTAAGCGCTTCCTGATCGGGTTGGAATTCCGTGCCTTCATCCATGTAGTTTTCGAACAAATACATCAGCACATCGAAAACGTTTTCTTTCATCAGCCGGTCGCGCTCGTCTCTCGTGTTAGCGGGTGATCCTTTGAACCTTGCCGCCCGGACAACTCGATACCAGTCCGTTCAGCTCCATTTGCAAGAGCATGGAGGAAACGGCATCCGCCGTCAATCCGCTGCGCTCGATCAGGGTGTCGATACTGACCGGGTCGTGACCGATTTGTTTCAAAAGCGCCGTCGCCGCCGGATCGATCGGCCTCTCCGGCGCGGTGTTTTCAAGCACCGCGCGCGCCGCCACGCTGACCAGCGGACCCAATTCTTCGAGAACATCCTGCGCGGATTCAACGAGCTTCGCGCCCTGGCGGATGAGCGCGTGACAGCCGCGCGCCTGCGGCGAATGAATCGATCCGGGAATGGCGAACACCTCGCGTCCCTGATCGACCGCGAGGCGCGCGGTGATGAGCGAGCCGCTTTGCAGGGCCGCTTCGACCACGAGCGTGCCCAGGGAAAGTCCGCTGATAATGCGGTTGCGTATCGGGAAATTTTCCGGCAACGGCGGCGTGCCGAGGGGAAATTCGGACACGAGCGCACCGCCGTGTTTGACGATCTCGTGCGCCAGATCGCGATGCCGCGCCGGATACACCCGGTCGAGACCGGTGCCGGCCACGGCGATGGTTCGGCCGCCGGCCTCGAGCGCGCCGCGATGCGCCGCGCCGTCGACGCCGAGCGCCAGCCCGCTGGTGACGACCAGTCCGGCGCCGGCGAGGCTTTTGGCGAAGGCGTGTGCATTCTCGCGGCCCATGGGCGTGGGATTGCGGCTGCCCACGATCGCCAGTTGCGGTCGCGACAGCAGGCGCCGCTCTCCCACGATGTAAAGCACCAGCGGCGGATCGGGAATTTCGCGCAACAGCGCAGGGTAATCGGGATCCGCCCAGGTCAGCAGATGGTGGCCGGGCTCGCCGAGCCATTCGAATTCGGATTGGAGTGCTTTCTCGTCGGGGCCCGTCAGCAGCATGTCGATGGCCTCGCGTTTGCCCGCGAGCACTTTTTCGAGCTGGCCGCGGCCGGCGGAAAAAATATTTTCAACCGATCCGAAATGTTCGAGCAGATCGAACTGCGTGCGCGTGCCGACGTCGGGCAGGCGCCGCAGCGTGAGCCACGGTGCCAGGGCTTCGGGTGCGGAGAGGGATGTCTGCGCGCCGGTCATGGCGCGCAGTCTACTCCATCAGATGCGAATTACCTCAAGGGGTGATGACCGCGTCCAGCATGTGCACCGGCCGGGTCGCGGTCATGACCAGCGCGTAGCTCATTTTCTCGTAGGTGCGAAACACCATCACCAGCCCCGATTCCTCGTCCGGCAATTTGTAACGCTCACGCGTGACCGGATCTTTGTGGTTGCCGACATGGCGCATGATGCGCAGCACGTTGCCTTCCTCGATGCCTTCACGGGCGCCGAGCGTGATGCCGACCACGGCATAAGGCCCGATCTCGGCCACGGCGTTCAGGGCCGAGACGATTCTTCCTTCCACCTGGGTCTTGGGCGCATGCGGATAATAGTAAGGCAGGGAGGGTTTCTTCGGCGCTTCCAGCAGCCGGTCGGTCGGAATGATTTCCTGCTTCACCTCGGTAACCACGAGCTTGCTCGGGTCGCCGGTTTCGAGCCGCTGCGCGTTGCCAAGGTACACCGCTTCGTACGCCAGCAGCTCGCCGGTTTCGGGATGGTAGATGGGCTTGCCTTGACGCACGACCTGATAATACTCGGCACTATCCTCCTTCAGGCCGCGGGCATAGAACTGACTGCCGTTGCCGAGTGCGATCCGATCGTCGAGGCCGGTGGTGATGTAACCCGCCTGCTCGAGTTCATCGGCTCCGACAACCAGCGGACGCGTCAGAAACGGCATGATCGTATTCGGTTGAATCGTGGGAATCGCCGCCTCGAGCGGTTCGCTGTGTATCTGCGGCGAGAGCTTGACGGTACGGCCATCCTTGGGTGCGGCGGCCGGTTCCGGCGTCTTGGCGCTTTCCGGCAGCGAGGGCAGCGCCGACGCCGCGGTGCTGACCGTCTCCTTGCGCAATACGCTCAGCTCCGGCTTGCCATCCACCATGCGCAGCACCACCACGTCACCGGGATAAATCAGGTGCGGGTTCTTGATGCTTTCGTTGATCTTCCAGATTTTCGGCCAGTGCCAGGGGCTGTTCAGAAATCGCGCCGAGATGTCCCACAAGGTATCGCCCTTGACCACCGTGTAACGTTCGGGATGGTCGGGCTTGAGCTGGACCTCGTCCGCGCGCGCGACACCGGCGGCGGTCAGAAACGACAGAATAATAAGAAGGAAAAAACCGGATCCCGATAGGCGTTTAGGCGACATTCGTCCACATTCCGTGTAATCTGATGACGTTTTGAGTGTAGTCCATGCCGGGGCGCAAAGCCAAGGCGGTATCATGACCAAATTATCTTGTTATTCAGCGGCATCCGGACAGATAATAAACCGACTTGGCAGGAAAGACGCCGGCTTTTGTCCCTGAAATTCCATGACCGTACGCACCATTCTGCACTACCCCGACCCGCGCCTGCGCCGCACCGCCAGACCGGTACCGGAGATCACCGACGATATCCGCCGACTGGTCGATGACATGGCCGAAACCATGTACCAGGCGCCGGGGATCGGCCTCGCCGCGATCCAGGTCAACGAGGCCCGGCGCGTCATCGTCATCGACATTTCCGAAACCCGCGACCGGCTGCAGGTGTTCATCAATCCGGAAATTCTATCCCGCGACGGCGAACAGGAACGCGAGGAGGGCTGCCTGTCCGTGCCCGGCATCTACGAACCGGTGGTTCGCGCCAACCGCATCCGCGTGCGCGCGCTTGACCGTGACGGCAAACCGTTCGAACTCGAAGCCGAGGCCCTGCTCGCCACCTGCATCCAGCACGAAATCGATCATCTCGACGGCAAGGTGTTCGTCGATTATCTCTCGCGCCTCAAACAAACGCGTATCCGCAAAAAGCTGGAGAAGCGCGGGCGCGAGCAGGGAGCAGGACGCCCGCCGAGGGCAGAGCAGGGGCCCCACGGAGTGGGGATGCGACCCCGAGGCGGGATGTAAATGTGCCGAGTCCATTGCGGTCGTCGCTATCGCCTCCGCTGCCCGATCCCGCTTCGCGGGTTCCTCGGGCAACGCTCCGGCGCATACCCACGAAGTGGGGATGCGACCGGCCGCGAGTCGACCGCAGCCGCCGCAGGCGGGTTACGTTTAAAAATTTAATCTCCTGGATCATGCCAAAACCGTTCTCTTCCGAGCACGGCGGCGGCGAGCGCTTGGCCACATAAGGAGCGCTGCATGAATCTCATCTTCGCCGGGACTCCCGCCTTCGCCGTTCCCGCGCTCGAGGCGCTGCTGCGCGCCGGCCACCGCATCCGTGCCGTGTACACCCAACCGGACCGTCCCGCCGGACGCGGACGCAAACTCACCGCCAGCCCGGTGAAACTGTGCGCGCAGCAGCATGGCATCGAAGTCCGCCAGCCGGAAAAACTCGTCGGCGAGGAAGACCGGCTGCGCGCCGATGCGCCGGACGCGATGATCGTCATCGCCTATGGTTTGCTGCTGCCGGAATCCATACTCGTCATCCCCCGTCATGGCTGCATCAACGTGCATGCCTCGCTGCTGCCGCGCTGGCGCGGCGCGGCGCCGATCCCGCGCGCCATCGAGGCCGGCGACGCCGTCACCGGCGTGAGCATCATGCGGATGGAAACCGGGCTCGACACCGGTCCGGTGCTGGCGGAGGCGCGCACGCCGATACACGACAACGACACGGCGCAAACGCTGCACGACCGCCTGGCGCCGCTCGGCGCCGACACGCTGGTTCGTGCGCTGGAGCGTCTCGCGCGCGGCGACATCGAACCGCAAGTCCAGGATTCCGCACAAGCCTGCTATGCCAAAAAATTACGCAAGGAAGAAACCGCGCTCGACTGGACATTGCCGGCGTCGGTGCTGCATCGCAAGATCCGCGCGCTGATTCCCTGGCCGGTGGCGAGCACGACCTGGCGCGGCAAAACCCTGCGACTGTGGGAGGTCGGTCCGCGGGTGCAAGAAACTACACCGGGTGCGCCGGGCACCGTGGTTCAGGCCGACGCGGGCGGCGTGCGCGTAGCGGCCGGCGACGGCGCGCTCACTATCACGCGGCTGCAGGCGGAGGGTGGAAAAATTCTCACCGCCGGCGAATTTCTGAACGGGCATCCGCTCGCCGTCGGTGGCCGGATGGGCGATGAAATCCGCGACATCACCTCGCGCTAGGCGCGGGCATGCCGATCGCACGCGGAGCAATCCGCGCGCCGTGGCGGCAAAAATACTGGAGGAGGTCGTGGTTCATTCCCGCTACCTCGACACCGCGCTGACACGATCCCTGGCGATGCTGCCGGATCGTCACAAAACCGACGCGGCGCTGATCCAGGAAATGGCCTACGGCGTATTGCGCCGGTTCCATCAGTTGGAAGCCGTCGCGGCGCTTTTCCTCGACAAGCCGCTCAAGACCAAAGACCGCGACATTCACCTGCTGTTGTTGATCGGGCTGTATCAGCTGCGGCACATGCGCGTGGCGCGCCACGCGGCGGTGACGGAAACGGTGGAGGCGGCCGCGGCGCTGAAAAAAATCTGGGCGAAAAATTTTCTCAACGCCTGTTTGCGTTCCTATTTGCGCGAAGAGGCGCGTGCCCAGGCCGCCGTCGCCGCCAGCCCCTCGGCCAGCTTCAGCCACCCGGACTGGTTGATCGACCAAATCCGCCGTGACTGGCCGGAGGATTGGGAGAATATTCTCAGCGCCAACAATGAACGTCCGCCGATGGTGCTGCGGGTCAACCGGCGCCGGCAGACGCGCGAGCAATATCTCGCGCGCCTCGCGGAAGCCGGCCTCGCGGCCGAGGCTTTGCCGCTGACCGATTCCGCGGTGCTGCTGAATCAACCCGTGGCGGTGAGCGATTTGCCCGGATTCGCCCACGGCGAGGTCTCGGTGCAGGACGCGGCGGCGCAATTTGCGGCGGTGCTGCTCGACGCCCAGCCGGGCGAGCGCGTGCTCGATGCCTGCGCCGCGCCCGGCGGCAAAACCGGTCACTTGCTCGAACACACGCCGGGACTCGCCGAGCTGGTGGCGCTCGACAAGGAGGCGGCGCGCGTGGCATTGATCGAGGAGAATCTGGCGCGCCTGGGTCTAAAGGCCACGACCGTAACCGGCGATGCGGCCAACCCGGCCGGCTGGTGGGACGGGCGTCCGTTCGACCGCATCCTCGCGGACGTGCCGTGCTCGGCCACCGGGGTGATCCGGCGCCATCCCGACATCAAGCTGCGGCGCCGGCCCGAGGACCTGCCCAAACTGGCGGCAACCCAGGCGCAACTGCTCGAAGGACTGTGGCCCTTGCTCAAGGCC
>DAIDLH010000124.1 GCA_027449605.1 Candidatus Muproteobacteria bacterium
GTGTCATCGGGAAAAGCAGCAAAAATCCTTCCCCCTCCCCCTAGCCCCCTCCCGCGAGGGGAGGGGGAAATAATTTTGAGATAGGTTCTAGTCATATGTCAGGACGAACGGAGTAGGGCGACTAGTCATATATCAGGACGAACGAGCGAAGCGAGTAGGGCTACATTTATGCCGCTGTTTCAATACAAGGGACGCAATCAGCGCGGCGAGGCGGTGCGAGGCCATCTCGAGGCCGTGTCGCCGGACGCCGTGGCGACGCAATTGATGAACAGCGGCGTGATACCGATCGATATCGGCATCGCCCAGGCGCGGGAGGACGTCTTCGCCGCGCTCAAGGCGCGCCTCGCCGCCGGCGCGCGCATCACCCTCACCGACCTGTCGTTGTTCAGCCGCCAGATGTACACCCTGCTCAAGGCCGGCGTGCCGATCATGCAGGCCTTGCGAGGGTTACGCGATTCGACCCAGAACCCGGCGCTGGCCAAGGTCATCATCGGCATCGGCGAGAGTCTCGACACCGGTCTCGATCTCACCAGCGCGTTGCGCCGGCATCCGCAGGTTTTTTCCTCGCTGTACGTGAACATGGTGCAGGTGGGCGAGACCACCGGCAGTCTCCAGGAAGTTTTTCTGCAGCTGGCGGTTTATCTGGAGCGCGAAAAAGACACCCGGGAGCGCGTCAAATCCGCGACGCGTTACCCCAGCTTCGTCGTGGCCGCGGTTTTCATCGCGATATTCATCATCAATCTGTTCGTGATTCCGACCTTCGCCAAGGTCTACGCCGGGTTCAAGATCGAATTGCCGCTGCCGACCCAGATTCTCATCGCCTCTTCCAATTTCACCGTCGCTTATTGGCCGGCGATATTGTTGGCGATCGTCACCGCCGTTTTCTTCATCCGGTATTACGTCCGCACGCCGGAGGGCCGCTACCGCTGGCACAAGATGAAGCTGGGCATCCCGGTGGTCGGCAAGGTGATCTACAAGGCGACACTGGGCCGGTTTTCCCGGGCGCTGGCGGTGATGATGAAGTCCGGCATTCCGCTGGTGCAGGGCATGACCGTCGTCAGCCGCGCGGTGGACAACGACTACATCAGCGACCGCATCGTGCAAATGCGCGACGGCGTCGAGCGCGGCGAGACCATCGCGCGCACGGCCGCGGCCACCGGCATGTTTCCCGCGCTCGTGATCCAGATGATCGCCGTGGGCGAGGACACCGGCTCGGTGGACTCGCTCATGTTCAACGTGGCGGAATATTACGAACGCGAAGTGGATTACGACATCGCCAATCTCAGCACCGCCCTCCAGCCGATCCTGATCGTGTTCCTGGCCATCATGGTGTTCATCCTGGCGCTGGGCGTGTTCCTGCCGATGTGGGATCTGGTCCAGGTGGCGCGCAAAGGTTAGTCCCGTCGCGGGTTATGACCAATCCTGAGAAGCTGGACAAGCTTGAAATCGTAACCTACTGTTTTCTTGAGTTGCCTTGCTTTGCGGGATGGGAAAAAAAGTGAGCCGGGAAAGCCAGGTCACCAGGGGGCGCGGATACGTCGTGCATCGGCATGATGGCTTTTCCCTTCTGGAACTGGTCATCGTGATTGTGATGATTTCGGTGCTCCTGGTGCTGGCTATTTCGCGTTTGCTGGCCCTGATGGTGGATGCGGAACGAGTGACCATGGAAACCGTGGCCGGGACGCTGCGCAGCGCCATTGGCATGAAGGTTGCAGAAGATATTGTGAAGTCGACGGTTCCGGAGCTGGCGGCCTTCGAGGGCGGTAACCCGATGGCGCTGCTGGCGGAAACGCCGCGCAATTATCTGGGCGAGCTGGACGGGGCCGACCCGGCGAAGCTCGAGGACGGCAACTGGTATTTCGACAAGCGCGACAAAACGCTTGTCTATCTGGTCCGCAACAAGGGATTTTTTTCCGGCGGGCAGACCGATCCTCCGCGGGCGCGCTTCGCGGTGAGAGTGGTCTACAGTGACAGGAACGGGAACGGCGTGTTCGATGCGGGCGTGGATGAGATACAAGGTTTGCGCCTGAGTCCCGTGGAACCCTATTCCTGGTCCCGATGATATCGGGCCGGTGAAGACGGATGGCGGCAGGCGACGATCCGGCTGCTAATGTGTGGTAGAGCGACTTATCTTAATTTTGAAACGCAGGAGATATAGCATGTCCAAACAGCAAAGCGGTTTTACTCTTATTGAACTGGTCGTCGTTATCGTGATCCTCGGCCTGTTGGCGGCCACGGCCCTGCCGCGGTTTGTCAATCTTACCGGCCAGGCGCGCCTGGCGAGCCTGCAGGGCGTCGCCGGCGCCGTGCGTTCGGGCGCAGTCCTGGCGCGCGCGCAAGTTCTGGTCAATGGCAGCAACGGCGGAACCATGAACATTGACGGTGCAAACGTCACCGTTAATACCTCCGGTTATCCGGTGGCCGCGGGTGCGAACGGTATCGCGGCCATGGTTACCGGCGTGGTTGGCCAAGGCTACACCTACGATGGCACCAGCCGTTTCATCCCGACCAACGGCGGCGTAAGCGGTACTTGCAGCGTATTGTATGCCGAAGCTACCGGCACCGCGACGGTTGAAAGCAGCGCGCCAGGATGTCCGTAATTGCCTTGGCAAGCAATGATTGACTGAGTTAAGTAAATCTCCTGCGTTCGGCGACCAGGGACCGTGCCGCCGAACAGACCGGCGCAATCTTTCGCGAGATTGAAAATTTCACAAGCCGGCGGTATGGCAACACCATCGGGGCGCTGGCATGGAGTCAGCGCTCCGTTTTTTTTGGCCGAGGCCCGGAGCCGATCTGCTAAATACAGGCTTATGTCCGAGAAACGCCAGAACGGATTCACCCTCGTCGAACTGGTCGCGACGCTGATTATCATCGCGCTGATCGCGGCGGTGGGCGGGCCGCTGTTTTTCGATATTGGCGTGTTCCGCCAGCGCGGTTTTTTCGAGGAGACCATCTCCGCGGTGCGCTATGCGCAGAAGCACGCGGTGGCGACCAATTGCAACGTGCGCGTGAACATCGCCGCCACCGGCTTCACGCTGTTCCGGCCCGCGAGCACTGGCACTTGCAGCACGGGCCCCTACGCCACCAACGTTGTCGATCCTTCCAGCGGCGCGCCGGCGTTCACGCGCGCCGCGCCCGATGGCGTGACCATCGCGACTTCCGCTTCGGACATCGTTTTCTCCGGCGATGGCCGGGCCTCGACGGGCGCGACCGTCACCGTGGGAGTGGGCGGCCCGTCATTTACGGTGATCGCCGCCACCGGGTTTGTGCAAAGACAATGAAGCGGACGCCATGTTCTTTCTTTGCGCGCGGCGTCACGCTGATAGAGCTGATCGCAGCCATCGTCATCATCGGCGTGGGACTCGCGGGCGTGCTGGCGGTGTTCGTGCGCAATACCAGCGCCAGCGCCGACCCGATGATCTGGCACCAGGCGACGGCGATCGCGGAGGCGTATCTGGAGGAAGTCCTGTCCAAGAATTTCGATCCCAACGGACCTGAAGCCGGCGAGACACGCGCGACCTACGACGATGTCGGCGACTATAACGGACTCACGAACGTTGGAGCGCGCGACCAGACCGATATCCCCATCAACGGGCTCGAAGGCTATACCGTGCAGGTGACGGTCACGCCCGCCGCTCTGAACGGCATTGGCGTCGCGGATTCCCTGCGGGTCGAGGTGAAGGTGACGAGCCCCGTCGGCGGCGACATCGTCATCAGCGGTTATCGCACCAACTATAACTGACGCCCATGCGCCCGCCATTCGCCATTACCCGGATGAAATACCAAAGCGCGCGCCGCAACGCGGGCGTGACCCTGATCGAGCTGATCGTGGTCATCACCATCACCGGCATCATCGCCGTGGTGCTGGGATCGTTCATCGTGCAACCGATTCTGGGATTCCAGGCGACGGCGCGCCGCGCCGAGCTGGTGGACGCCGCCGAGATGGCCATGCGCCAGACCGCGCGCGACATCCGCCGGGCGCTGCCGAACAGCGTGCGCGTCGATCCGTCCGGCCGGGTGATCGAACTACTGAGCACCCTGGACGGGGCGCGTTACCGCGTGAGCCCGGGAACCGTTGTGCATCCTCATCCTCCCAGCAGCAAGGAGTACCTCCTGCAAATTCCCGGGACGGACAATGATGGGTTCAACATCGTCGGTTTTTTCCAGAACATCACTACTTTCCCGTTCGTTTCGGCCAGCCAGACGCCACCGGCGCGTCTCGCCATTTACAATCAGGGCAATGTCGCCGCGGATGCCTACGCCGACGGCGATGAATCCACCGCGGCACCCAGTTCGTATGTGATCACCCGGAACACGGTAACGAGGTTCACGATCAATAATGATGCTGGAGGAGACGAGCATCATGTAACACCGGATCCCGGTCAGAGTTTCAAATTCCGCCGGGATTCGCCGTATCGTCGGGTTTTCATCGTGAGCACACCCATCACCTATATCTGCGACCCCGCGGCCGGGACCATCACGCGCTACTGGAACTACCCGATCCGGACGACGCAACCGACCAACCCCGCGGCCGCGCCACTCAATGGCGGGCAAAACGCCTTGCTCACGCGACCGGTCGCGGCCTGCGTGTTCAAGTATACGGCGGGCACCAATACGCGCGCCGGTATCGTTACCCTCGACATCACGGTCCGTGATAACGCCTCCGGCGAGCAGGTGCGGCTGTTGCACCAGGTGCACGTGGACAATTCGCCATGATGCGTGTGCTACTCGCCGGAACCGGTATCGCTGTAACCTATCTCAAAACTCCCTCTCCCTTGAGGGAGAGGGCGGGGGTGAGGGCGAGGTGTATGCCATGACGCGACGTTTCGCCCCTCACCCTACCCTCTCCCCGGAGGGGAGAGGGAATTATGATGAGACAAGTTCTAACCACTCTCTCCTTCAAGGTGAGAGGGCGCGTGAAAGAATTCCTGGTGGAAATCATGAACGCGGCTTCGCGTTGGTCGCCGCGGTCTTTATCGTCGTGGTGCTGGCGCTGCTCGGCATCATGATGGTAACGATCGGCGGCATGCAGCGCGCCACCGCCAGCGCCGCGACGCAGGGCGCGCGCGCCTACCACGCCGCGCAAACCGGGATCGAATGGGGAGTTTTTCAGGCGTTGGCCGCGGGCAGTTGTTTCCCTTCTCCCAGCAGCTTCCCGTTATCCGGCCCCGGCCTCGACGGGTTCAGCGTCACCGTGAAGTGCGTCGCCACGAGCCATAAAGAGGGCGGCGACCCGCCGTACAATGTCTACGTCATCACCTCCACCGCCACCTCCGGCAATTTCGGCGATTCCGCCTACGTCTCGCGCGAGATCGAAATCACCGTCGCGCCGCCGCCGACGTAGGCATCGTCCATCCGATGCGGGACCCGGCCGAGCTCATCCACCTGTACTGCCGCGACGGCGATGCCGGTGCGTTTCGCGAGTTCTATCGCTCGCAATCGCCGCGCTTGTGGAAGTTCCTGGTCGCGCGCGGCTGTGCGCCGGAAGACGCCTACGACCTCGTCTCCGAGGCATTCATCCGTTTCGTTCAGACCGTCTGCCGCGATCCGCACGCGCCGCGAGCCTTTCTCTACCGAATAGCCGCCAACCTGCGGATCGACGCCCTGCGCCGGGCGCATGTGCGGCCCACCGAGCCGCTCCCGGAGGAAATCGCCGAGGATACGGACGGGCCGGCGCGTGAGGAGGCCGCTTATCTGCGCGAGCTGGTAAATCGCCTGCCGGAAAGAGAACAAAACCTGCTGCTGTTGCGTTATTGGATAGGACTGAGTCACCGCGAGCTGGCGCAGGCGCTGGACCTGCCGGAAGGCACGGTGCGGCGCCAATGCGCCGAGCTCATCGCCAAACTGCGGGAATGCTGGAGGAAGGATGAAACGGGAAGCACCGTCTGACCGCGAAATCGTGGAAATGATCGCGCCGGCCTTCGACCGGTTGCCGGTCCCAGATTCGCGGCGGTTGGCGGCGATCGAGGAGCGACTGATGGAACAGCCGCGCCTGCGCCGCCGCTCGAAAATCGCCTGGTGGTGGCTCGCGGCTGCTTTGGTAGCGGGCGCGGCCAGCGCGTTGTGGTGGGCAGTGGACTACGATTCAGGGAATGGGCAAGAGGAGTCGGTACCGGCGGTTATGTCGTCTCCGGCAACCCTTCCGAGGGAAAAGCATTCTGTGCCCGACAGACCTGCCGGCGTAGAGCCCGAATCCGCGGGCGGTGAGGCAAGCAAGAAAGGACCCGAAATTTATCGGAGAGAACGTTAGGTTCAGTGGCATCGCCCCATGCAATAAATATATATGAGTACAGGAATTAAAGCGGCATGAACATGAATAAATCGGTTTCACGAAATCTTGATTCGGCCACGGCCGGTATGTTGCTGCTGGGCGCGCTGATCCTGTTATTGACCGAGGTGAACAGCGCTCAAGCCGCCACCGATACCTTTACCGCTTCCGGAACCTGGACGGCGCCGGCGGGCGTGACCTCCGCCACTGTGGATGCGTGGGGCGGCGGCGGGGCGGGCGGCGGCGCAACTGGCAATCCCGCCATGGGCGGCGGCGGGGCGGGCGGACAATACGCCAGGAAGGTGGTGACGGTTGTACCGGGCAATAACTACGCGGTAGTGGTCGGCGCGGGCGGCGCAAGTGGGACCGGCAATGGCGGCGCCGGCGGCGACTCCACGTTCGCTGTCAACGTCGTGGTGGCGAAGGGCGGCGCCGGCGGCGGCGGGGCG
>DAIDLH010000125.1 GCA_027449605.1 Candidatus Muproteobacteria bacterium
CCACTCACTTCCAGCATGCGCTGGTCGGTGAGCACGATCTGCGCGTCCTCCCGTTCCATGACGGTCCGCGCCTCGGCCAGGCTGGAGGCGGTGAACACCCCGAAGTCCTCCTCCAGCGTGCGGCGCAGCGCTTCTTGGGAGCTGATTTCGTCGACGATAAGTACGGTGGGCAGAAATGGCATGAGTTTCAGTCTTGGGGGGGTGTCCAACCCAGTTCCCTGTGTCTGGCCAAATGTCTCGGCGTCCAGGAGTGCGGCGTCTTGTGCACAAAATGATGCCGTGCCACGTGGTAGCTGGGATCGAAGCCGTAGAAATTGAGCTTCATTTGCTCCAGTTCCTCGGCGCGGTAGGATTCGAGCGGCTTGGCTGATTCGTCCGCGGTACGCTGCTTGCGCTTGGCGTCGATCAGCGCGGCAAAATCCGGATCGCGCGCCAGGGCTTCGGCCCTCGATTCGATCAGCGCCGTGAATTCATCCGCGTTGCCGTCGAAACAATCGTCGACGAGACCCGCCTGCTTCGCCTCCGCGGCGCCGAGCGGCAGGCGATTCGACATGATCTCGCGGCCGCGCGCCATGCCCGCGCGCCGCGGCAGGAGATAGGTCCAGTACTCGGAGCCGTAGAGATTGCCCATGTTCTTGTAATGCGGGTTCAGCACCGCGCCGGCGCGGGCATACAGGCGATCGGCCGCGAGCGCCAGAAACACGCCGCCGGCCGCGGTGTTTCCCCGCATGGCGGCGATGGTGAGCTGCGAATCCGTGGTGATAATGGCCAACGCCAGATCGTCCATGGCGTTGATGTTGCGCCAGGATTCGTCGGCGGAGCTGTCGGCAGCTTCGATACAGTTCAGATGTATCCCGTTCGACCAGAAATCCGGCCCGCCCATGAGCACGATCACCCGCGTCGGCCGCCGGCGGATTTCGAGGTAAGCCTCGCGCAGACGCCGGCATTGTTCGGTGTTCATCGCGCCATTGTAAAAATCGAAATGCAAATATCCCACGCCGTGCTTTTCCCGATACCAGATGTCGCGGTATGTCTGACGTTCCGGCCCGGCGTCGAGCGGCGGCGACGCTTCCGGAACCGCGCCAAGTTTGTCGCGTAAAACCAGGGTTGCCGGCAGCTTGAAGCTCTTCTCGCCGGAAACGATTTTTTTCACATGACCTATCCACACCGCCCCGTCTCGGGTGGCGCGGCAGATCGCGCCATGACGCCGCGCGATGATCTCGCCCGGCGCGCCGCGCAGCGTATCGTCGGCGCAGGCATCGTAAAAATGACAGGCTACGCCGAAGATCTCGTCTTCGACGCCGGGAAAGCCGTCGGCGGAGTGGATTTTTCGCAGCACGGTTCGGGTGTCATCGGTCTGCCAGTCGATGCGCCGATCCGACGGCGTCATCAGTGGCTGCCATTTTCCTTTGATAACAGAACGTATCCTGTCCGCTGACGACGGAACGAAATCGCCCGCCTCGAACCGGCCGATCGCCTGCAAGACCGCCGTGACCGCCGCCTCGGTGACTTCGTTGCGGTACAGGCTGCCTTTGCGCGCCAGGCGCATCGGGAAATTCACCGACGCCCATACCGGACCGGCGTCCATTTCTGCGTTCGCCTGCAGCACGGTCACGCCCCACTCCGTCTCACCGTTCAGAATCGCCCAGTCGAGCGCCGACGGACCGCGATCGCCGACGATGCCCGGATGCACGACGAGACAGACATGGCGCCGCCAGATCGCCGCCGGAATCGCGCGTCGCAGGTAGGGCGCGACGATCAGATCGGGCCGGTACAGGCGGACGGCCTCGATGGCGACATCGTCGTTGATGTCGAACTCGATGGAAACTTCATGACCGCGTCGAACGATCTCGACATGGAGCCGTTGGGTGAGACTGTTGAAGCTGTGCGTGAGGAAAAGAATGCGCATGGCTTATCCGGCGGCGGCGTCGGATTCGCGGGTGTTCTCGATGGCCGGCGTCTCATTCGCGATTTTATCGTGACGCCGATACTTGTAATAAGCCGCGCACGCGCCTTCGGACGACACCATGCACGAGCCGATCGGATTCTGCGGCGTGCAGACGGTTCCGAAGATTCCGCAATCGGTCGGTTTCTTCACGCCGCGCAGGATCGCGCCGCATTCGCAGGCCTTGTTCTCGCGCGCCGGCTTCGACTCGACCGCGAAGCGGCGTTCGGCGTCGAACGCCGCGTAAGGCTCTTTGATGCGCAGACCGCTATAAGGCACGATGCCCAAACCGCGCCACTCGAACGAGCGTCGCAATTCAAAAACTTCGGCGACCATGGCCTGAGCCTTGAGGTTGCCGCGAGAAGTGACGCCCCGGGAAAACTGGTTCTCCACTTCGGCGCGGCCTTCGTTCATCTGACGCACCAGCATGAGGATCGCCTGCAATACATCGAGCGGCTCGAACCCGGCGATCACCACCGGACGCTGGTACTCCTCGGCAAAAAATTCATATGGCCGGCTGCCGATGATCGTGCTCACGTGCGACGGGCCGATGAATCCGTCGACGCGCACGCTGCCGAGTTTGCGCACGTCCGGCGAATCGAGGATGCTCTGGATCGCGGAAGGCGTGAGCACATGGTTGCAGAACACGCTGAAGTTCCTGAGCCCCAGCGCCTCCGCCTGCCGGACCGCCACCGCCGTCGGCGGCGTGGTGGTTTCAAACCCGATGGCGAAAAAAACCACTTCCCGGTCGGGATTGTCCTGCGCGAGACGAATGGCCTCGGCGCAGGAATAAACCATGCGCACGTCGCGGCCCTGGGCGCGGGATTTCAACAGGCTGCGCTTGCGCGAGCCCGGGACGCGCAGCATGTCGCCGTAACTGCACAGGATCACTTTGGGCCTGTCGGCCAGCTCGATCGCCATGTCGAGACGGCCGATGGGCAACACGCACACCGGGCAGCCGGGGCCGTGCACCAGACGCACGTTGGGAGGAAGCAGGTCCTGCAGGCCGTAGCGGAAGATGGCGTGGGTGTGACCGCCGCAAAATTCCATCAGGCTGTATTCGCGCGCCGGGTCGGCTTCGGCGGCCAGCGCCGTCGCCAGCGCCGCGGCTACGCGCTTGTCGCGGAATTCACTGATGTACTTCATGGGAGGCGTTTTCGAGGTGGCGCGCGATTTCGTCGAACAACGCGAGCGATTTCTGCGCTTCCTCGGCATCCAGCCGCGCGATGGCGAAACCGACGTGAACGATCACGTAATCGCCGACCTCGACGCCGTCGACCAGCAGCAGCGAAATCTGGTTGCGGACTCCGCCGACCTCGACCAGCGCCTGGTCGTTATCGAGCCGTTGCACGACTTTTGCCGGAATAGCCAGACACATGTGCCGTTTTCTCCCGTGACGAGGTCCCGATGCCCCTGGATCAGGCAAGAAAACACGAATCCCGTTCCGCCAGCTTTGACTGAAATCAATATACCACCGTTTGCCGCGGGGTTAGGGAATTTCGCCACTATCCGGCCTGCGGATTCTCTCGCACGCCGCTATTGTCCGGTATTTTTTCGAAAACCAGGGCTATGACCGCGCCCAAAGCGGCGCCGGCCAGCACATCGCTCAGAAAATGATGATCGGTGGCGATCAGCGCCAGCGCCAGAAGAAACAACAGGCCGAGACACACCCGCCGGTAGCGCGGATAGTAAGACGACAAGACCGTCATCAACGCCGTGAAAACGGTCATGTGGCCGGAGGGGAAACAACCATAACCTCCAGCCGGACTGAGCCAGTGGAGTCGTGGCGCCGCGTGTTCGAGTATCCAGGCATACGGATCGGGGCGGCCGAAAACATATTGAAGTACGGTCTTGGCGAAAAACGCGATCGGCACGACCGTTCCGCAGGTTTTCAGAAAACGCGTGTGACGGTTGCGGATGCCGCGTCTGATCATGAAAAGATATCCGGACCAGCAGAATACCGTGATCGCCACGACGACATGCAGCAACAGATCGGGGATCGCCGTCGCCACCTGCAGCATCCGGTCGCTGCTGTTGAGCAGCCGGTAAACCGACATCGCGATACCGGTGTCGAGATAAAGATAACTGAGGGCGGTCAGCAGCGCCGTCAACGTCAGGACGGCTAACATACGTGGCGTAGAAATAACGGCTGTCACATGCCTCCCGGTTTGATCGCTTTCGTCTACCGCCGGTCGTTTTCTCCGGTATAATCGAACGCCGTAACTGGTAACTTTATCCGACCCGATGCGTTCCTGCACCGGTATTCCATGGACAGCTCTTTGCTAGAAAAATTCCGTCAATATTTCCTGCACAAACGTCTGCGCCTTGTGCTGCTGTCGCTCGCGCTGCTGCTGTCGGGGTTCGTGCTCTATCTCGACTTGACGGTGCGCGCGCAGTTCGAAGGCAAGCGCTGGGCCCTGCCGGCGCGCGTTTACGCGCGCCCGCTCGAACTTTATCCGGGCCTGAAGCTGCGTCCGGAACAATTGCAGACGGAACTGGCGATGCTCGGGTACCGCGACGGCGGCGATTTGCTCGACCCCGGACAATACCGCCGCGATCGGGACCGGTTCACCCTCGCCACGCGACCCTTCGCGTTCTGGGACGGCGCGCAGCCCGCGCTCCAGCTGCGCGCCGACTTCGACGGCGACCGCCTGCGCGCGCTCGATGACCTCAAGACCGGCCAGCCGGTTACGCTGGCGCGGCTCGATCCACTGCTGATCGGCGGCATTTATCCGGCGCACAACGAAGACCGCGTGCTGGTGAAATTGAATGAAGTCCCTCCGCTTCTGGTCAAGGGGCTGATCGCGGTCGAGGACCGCAAGTTCTACAGCCACCACGGCGTCGATCCACGCGGCATCGGACGCGCGCTGGTGACGACCCTGCGCGGCGCCGGCGTGCAGGGCGGCAGCACCCTGACCCAGCAACTGGTGAAGAATTTTTTCCTCACGCCCGAGCGCACGCTGCGGCGCAAGTTCACTGAAATGATCATGGCCCAGCTGCTCGAACTGCATTATTCCAAGGACGAAATCCTGGAAGCCTACGCCAACGAGATTTATCTCGGCCAGGACGGCAACCGCGCGATCCACGGCTTCGGACTGGCCAGTCATTTTTATTTCAACCGCCCGCTGTCGCAGCTGGACCTGCCGCAGGCGGCGCTGCTGGTCGCCCTGGTCAAGGGACCGTCTTATTATGACCCGCGCCGCCATCCGGCGCGCGCCCTGTCGCGGCGCAACCTGGTGCTTCAGGAAATGCTGCAACAACAGGCGATCACCCAGCAGCAATATGCCGCCGCCCGGGCCACGGGGCTGGGCGTGATCGAACAGGCGCCGGGCGGAACCTCGCTGTATCCGGCGTTTGTGGAACTGGTGCACCGCCAGCTGCGACGCGACTACCACGAAGAGGACCTGCGCTCGGAGGGCTTGCAGATATTCACCTCGCTCGATCCGCTGGTCCAGTTCGCCGGCGAGCGCGCCCTCACCACCCGTCTGACACAACTGGAAAAAGCGCGTCGCATCCCGCCGAACGCGCTCGAAGGCGCGATCGTGGTCAGCAACACGCAAAACGGCGAAATCCAGGCGCTCGTCGGCGGACGCAACACGCGTTACGAGGGATTCAACCGGGCGCTCGACAGCGCGCGCCCGGTCGGGTCGCTCATCAAGCCGGTGATATATCTCACCGCGCTGCAACGGCCGGACAGCTATACGCTCGCGACCCTGCTCGACGACAGTCCGCTTATATGGCGCGAACGCGGTGCGCCCGACTGGGAGCCGCACAACTACGATAAGGCGTTCCACGGCCAGGTGCCGCTGCGCCTGGCGCTGGCCAATTCCTATAATGTCTCGTCGGTGCGGCTCGGTTTGTCGCTGGGCGTGCGCACGGTCATGGACAACGCGCGTCGTCTCGGCGTCGAACGCGATCTGAATACCTACGCCTCGAGCCTGCTCGGCGCCGACGGCCTGAGCCCGCTGGAAGTCACGCAGATGTACGAGACAATCGCCAGCGGCGGTTTCCGCGTGCCGCTGCGCGCGATCCGCGAAGTCCTGACGGCGGATGGCCAGCCGTTGCAGCGTTTTTCACTCTCGATCGAACAGGTGGTCGAACCGGGGCCGGCCTATCTCATCACCAGCGCGCTGCAGGGCGTGGTGCGCGAAGGCACCGCCGACGGCCTGAACAAATTCCTGTCGCCGGATCTTCACGTCGCCGGAAAAACCGGCACTACCAACGATCTGCGCGACAGCTGGTTCGCCGGATACACCGGCGATCGTCTGGCCGTGGTGTGGATCGGGCGCGACGACAATCAGCCGATCAACATGACCGGCGCCGGCGGCGCCATGACCGTGTGGGGTGATATGATGGCCCGACTCGACCCCGAGCCGTTGGCGCCGCCGCGGCCGGACAACGTCGAGATGGTTGCGGTCGATTCCGCCACCGGCCGTCGCGCCGACGACAGCTGCCGCGACGCGGTGTCGCTGCCGTTCATCAACGGTTCGGCGCCGGTGGAAACCGCGCCTTGCGCCGCGTCGGCGTCGGGCCCCGCCATCAAAAACTGGTTCAAGAGGCTGTTTGAATGATGAGACGTTTTTTCACCGGTTTGTCGTTCGTCGTTGCCGTCTCGATATCCGGTTGCGCCGGATTGACGACGCGCGAGCCGGAATCTCTGCCGGTATCGGACAACAGCGCCGTGACCGCGCTCGTGAGCACGGCGCGGACGGAACTTGCCAACGGCAAACTTGACGCCGCGGCGGGATCTTTCGAGCGCGCGCTGCGGATCGAACCGCGCAACCCGGTTTTGTGGCAGGAACTGGCCAAGTTGCGCCTGCAACAAGGGCAGTATCAACAAGCCGAGGGACTGGCGGCGAGGTCCAACGGCTGGGCCGGCGACAATAAATCGCTGCGCGCCGAGAACTGGCGCATCATCGGACAGGCGCGCCTGAAGCGCGGCGACTATGCAGGCGCGCAATCCGCCTTCGACAAGGCGGCGCAGGCGAACTGAAGACATAGATGAAACCCTGTCCCCGTCCAATTCATCCTGCGTCGGGGACATGCCGGCAAACCACGCCCCGCGCCGCATTGATGGGCATACTGTTTTCCATCCTCGTCGCCTGCGCCGCGCCGCAGGCGGAAATCCTCAGCAAGACCGACAGTTTTCCGCCAACCGCCAACGTGGAAATCCTGCTCGACCGCCCCGCGCGTCCGCACAAAACCTTCGCCATCCTCGAAGACATCTACGGCGGGACTCCCGAGGAAATCAACGCGCGCCTCGCGCGCAAGGCCGGGGAAATCGGCGCGGACGCGATCGTCATCGTCAGCATCAACGACAAAACGGTCACCGACTGGCTGATGGCCGATCCCTTTTACAACGCGCACGGCGCCTACCGTCCGCGTTACCGTCCGGTGAAGCACAGCTACCGCAGCGTGCGCGCCCGGGCGATCAAGTATCTCAAATGAGCGACGCCGGCCTGTGGCTGCCCGCAGGCGGATTGCTCGTCGGCCTGGCTTTCGGGATCATCGTGCAACGGCAGCGTTTCTGTCTCGTGGCCGCGGTCGGCAATCTCGCGGTCATGGGAGACTGGCGGCATTTGCACGCCTTCCTCGCGGCGTTCGCCGTCGCCATCGCCGGCACGCAATGGCTCGAGGCCGGCGGCTGGGTCGCGGTGTCGGATTCCGCCTATCGCGGCGCGCGTTTCGACTGGCTCGGCGTCGGGTTCGGCGGACTGATATTCGGTTTCGGCGCGACGCTGGCCGGCGGTTGCGCGGCACGCACGCTGGTACGGTCTGCCGAAGGCAACCTGGGCGGCTGGATGGCGCTGCTGAGCTTTGCCCTGGCCGCCTACCTTGCACAGTTCGGTTTTCTTTCTCCCGCCCGCGTGGCGCTCTCCAACGCCACGGCGATCATGTTAAGCAGCGGCGATAACTCGATCGCCATGCTTTCCGACGTATCACCTGCCGTCGCCGGCATCCTCGCGGCGATCGTCTGCGTCGTCTTGCTCGTCGTGTTGGGGCGCGGCGCGCATGACCGACACCTCATCGCCAGCGGCGGCGCCATCGGCGCGCTGGTGGTGGCGGCCTGGTGGATCACCGGGAATCTCGCCAGGGACGAGTTCAATCCCGTCCCGCCGTCCGCGCTCAACATCTCGGGGCCTCTCGCGCGCATGGCGCACTATCTGCTGACCGGTGACGGTGCGCCCGGTTTCGGCATTCCGTTCGTGCTGGGTACGGTCGCGGGCGCCGCCGCGAGCGCCTTCGTCCGCGGCGCTTTCCACTGGCGCTGGCCGCCGGTGCGTTCGATTCCGTACCTGCTCATCGGGGGCATGCTGATGGGGATCGGCGCGATCACGGCCGGCGGCTGCAATATCGGCCAGGCACTGAGCGGCGTTTCCACCCTGTCGCTCGGTTCCCTCGTGGCGGCGGGCGCCATGTTTTCCGGGACCTTGCTCGGCGTGAAGTGGCTCGAACGACGATCCTGATCCCTGCTCAGGACCGGCGCTTATCGACCCCCGGGAATCCGAAGCCGTTCATCAGCAGATAGGCGCCGTTAGTAAAAAAAGGCGCCCTGAGTTATTGCATCAGGAGGCGATTTTAAGCGACGCTATCAGCGGCAGTTAATCTACACGGAGGTAAGACATGAGCATTGATACGCTTTTTGTCGTTCTGCTGGTGTGGACCGTAGCCGGTCTCCTGGCCGGCATCGCCTTCGGCAAAGCCATCCGTCAATACGACGTCGACGACGAAGTCGCCACCTCGACCGCGGCCAGCATCAAGTATCTTCGCCGGCAGCGGCATAAACGCGAAATGGCTCGTGCCGAGCGTCAACATGCCGCGGAAGCCCGTCACCACGCGACGAAACAGGCAGTCGGATAACCGCTTTCAGCCGCTCGGATTCTCGTCCGGCACAGCATTCGCGGGCAGCGGCTCGCCGGAGAGTGCGTTCTTGTTGATATTCCACGACAGCGTGATGCGCGGACGTTTTCCGATATAAGGAGTCACGGCATGCACCAGTTGGCTCGGAAAAATGAGCATGGTGCCGGCCGTCATGTCAGGCAGGAACGGTGCGGTCAGGCAGCCCTCCTGTTCCTGACAGCAATTCCGCAGCCGCGGGTCCACGAAACAGAAACGACCGCCATCCGGATCTTCCGGATCCTCGTCGCCGGGATCGAGGCAATACACCACGCTCGCCGTCGAACGCAGATGACTGTGCGGCATGCAGTAATCGCCTGACCGATAGACGTTCGCCCAGCTGAGATCCACCACCGCCTGATCGCACTCCAGCACGCGCCGAAACAGCGCTTTGGCGCGCGCGGTGATCAACTCCGCCTCCGAGCTGGCCCACTGTCCCAGATGCTGTATCTTCGTGCCCCCCGCACCACGGGAATATCGCTTGCGCAGGCGATGATTTTCATCGAGCTCGAGGATTTTCGCGACCAGACGCGGATGATATTCCTGGACGTCCGTGAACGTGATTTTACGGATCGCGGGGTCGCCGCAGACTTCCGCTTCGCGACCCTTGGGCCACACGTCGATCGTCTTGAAACCCAGATGAATGATCTCGTTTTCCACGCCGCCTCTCGGGTACATCACGTGACGATTTATTTATTCTGTCACGTTACGCGCGGCAAGGAAATCGGTCGAGGCGCTATGCGGTTTCGAGCGTGACGAACGCCACGGCGTGGTCCTGTTCGTCGGCCAGGCTGATATGGGCGATTTCGATGTTTTTCTCCCGCAGCAACTCGCCTGCGCGGCCGTGGAACACCAGCATCGGCTTGCCGTGTTTGTCGTGGGTGACTTCGATGTCGTGCAATTGTACGCCGTCGCTGAACCCCGTACCCAGGGCCTTGACCGCCGCTTCCTTGGCGGCGAAACGGCGCGCGAGAAAATTGGCCTTGTTGGCGTTCTGGTGGAATTCCTGCAACTCGCCCGCGGTGAGAATACGTTCAGCGAACCGGGCGCCGAAACGTTCGAGATCGTCCCGCATGCGGCCGACGCGCACGATGTCCGTGCCGATGCCGAAAATCACTGTGAAGCGCCGATCATGAGCCGCTTCATCTCGCGCACGGCTTCCGGCAGGCCCGTGAACAGGGCGCGCGCGATGATGGCGTGGCCGATGTTGAGTTCCGCGATCCCGGGAATGGCGGCGATCGCCTGAACGTTGTGATAGTTGAGCCCGTGTCCGGCGTTCACCTGCAACTTGAGCTCCAGGCCCTGTTGCACCGCCTGTTCGATGCGAACCAGTTCCCGGCGCTGTGCTTCTCCGGTTTCCGCGTCGGCGTAACGGCCGGTGTGAATTTCGATCGCCGGCGCGCCGGTCCTGGCCGCGGCTTCGATCTGCGCCGGATCGGCGTCCACGAACAGCGACGCCCGCACGCCGGCATCGGCCAGCCGCTTGCAGGCGGCGCTGATTTTTTTCAGGCTGCCGGCGACGTCCAGCCCGCCTTCGGTGGTCAGCTCCTGACGACGTTCGGGAACCAGGCAGCAATCCTGGGGGTGCACGCGACAGGCAAAGGCGATGATGTCGTCCGCCACCGCCATTTCCAGATTCATGCGCGTCTGGAGCAGCTGCCGCAGTATCTCGACGTCCCGGTCCTGGATGTGACGCCGGTCCTCGCGCAAATGCAGCGTAATGGAATCGGCGCCCGCCTGCTCGGCTTCCCGCGCCGCCTGGATCGGGTCCGGATAACGCGTGCCGCGCGCCTGACGCAACGTGGCCACGTGATCGATGTTAACCCCCAGCTTTATCAACGCCCGCCTCCGCCATAACGTCCCCGGTCGCCGTCGCGACGACGCGGCGAAACAATTTTCGACTGTGCAGCGGCTGGTCGCCGAGATGTCGCGCCAGCGCGGCACGCATCAGCGCCTTGGCGTCGCGCAACATCGCCGCCTCGGCGAATGATTCCTGCTCCAGGGCGATCAGGCTCGCGCCGCGCATCCGGATACCTTCCGTCGGAAGATTCAGCTCCAGGTGCGCCAGCCGCCGCGGGCCGCGATCCACGATGTAATCGTAAACGGCCTGCGCCTCGATCGGCGCCCTGTCGACGACGTCGCGATCCAGCACCAGGCCGTAGCCCAATTCGCGCAACAGGTGCTTCTCGAAAATACGCAACACCGCTTCATTGGTGTCGTCGTGTCGCAGACGCTGTAACGTATTCTGATATGCCTCGAACAGCGCGTCGTGCGGATCATGGCGGTGCAGCAATCGCAGCAGCACTTCGTTCATGTAGAAGCCGCAATACAGCGCCTGCGCCGCGAGCGACGTATCCGGGCCGTCCTGCTCGGCGCCGGTGAGCACCGCGAGTTCTCCCTTCCCGCTCCAGCCGATCAACAGCCGCTGGAACGGCTTGAGGATGCCGCGCACGCGGCTGCTGGCGCGGCGCGCGCCCTTGGCGATCAGCCCGATGCGCCCGTGGCGGGCGGTAAACACCTCCAGCAGGAGACTGGTCTCGCTGTAGTCGCGGTGATGCAATACGTAAGCAGGTTGTTGATGGATGCGCATCGCTCAGTGTTCATCAGTGTAACCCAGACTGCGCAATATGCGTTCGTCGTCCGACCAGCCTTCGCGGACCTTGACCCACAGCTTGAGGTGAACCTTGGCGTCGAACAGTTTCTGCATCGCCAGCCGCGCGCGGCTGCCGACGGTCTTGAGACGCTGGCCGTCCTTGCCGATCAGAATCGGCTTCTGCCCTTCCTTCTCGACCCAGATCGTGGCCTCGACGTGCAGCGCGCCCTTGATGCGCTTGAACTTCTCGACGCTGACCGCAGTGGCATACGGCACCTCCTGCTGGAATCCGCGGAAGATCTGTTCGCGCACCAGTTCGGCCGCGAGAAAACGCTCGCTGCGGTCGGTGACCTGGTCCTCAGGGTACATCAACGGCTGTTCCGGCAGATGTTTGAGAATGGCGTTTTCCAGCTCATCCACGTTGGCGCCGGTGCGGGCGGAAACCGGCACGATGTCGGCAAACGCCATTTTGCCGCTGGATTGCTCGATCAGCGGCAACAAGCGGCGGCGATCCTTGAGTTCGTCGAGTTTGTTGATCGCGAGAATCACCGGGACTCCCTCCTTGGTCACCCGTTGCAGGGCGTAGGCGTCTTCCTTGGTCCAGCCGCTCGCGGCGATCAGCAACACGACGCAATCCACACCCTGCAGGCTGGCGTCGGCGACGCGGTTCAGGTACCGGTTCATCATGCCTTTATTATCCGTGTGCAGCCCGGGCGTATCCACATAGACGATCTGGGCGCGCCCCGTGGTCTTGATCCCGAGCAGCCGATGGCGTGTGGTCTGGGCGCGGGCCGAGGTGATGCTGATCTTCTGCCCGACCAGGCGGTTGAGAAGCGTGGATTTGCCGACGTTGGGACGACCGGCGAGGGTCACGAGGCCGCAGCGCGCGGTGGCGTCCGGCATCAGCGGCGGGACAGCAGATCGAGCGCCCGCGCGGCGGCCTGTTGCTCGGCATGACGGCGGTTGCCGCCCTGGCCGCTCACGGGCTCGTCGATCCCGGACACGTGGCATTCCACCACGAAGCTCTGGTTATGCGCTTCGCCGGTCACCTCGCGAACCACATAGGTCGGAGTCGGCAGGGAATGTTTTTGCAAATATTCCTGCAATTGGGTTTTGGGGTCCTTGGGAATGGAATGCGGGTCGAGGTTGTCCAGCCGCCCGCGGTAGAGATGCAGTATCGCGCGCGTCGCCTCATCGACGGAACCGTCCTTGCAGACGGCGCCGAATATCGCTTCGAGCGCGTCCGCGAGGATCGAATCGCGGTCATGACCTCCGCTCTTGAGCTCGCCTTCGCCCAGGCGCAGATAAGCTCCGATTTCGAGATCGCGCGCCAGCGCCGCCAGGGTGCTTTTGTTGACCAGACTCGCGCGCAACCGCGTCAACTCGCCTTCGTACAGGTTCGGATAGCGGTTATAGAGTTCGGAGGAAATGGCAAAGCCGAGAACGCTGTCGCCGAGGAACTCGAGGCGTTCGTAATTGGTCGCGCTTTTGCTGCGATGCGTCAGGGCCTGGTCGAGCAGCTCCGGACGCCGGAAGGCATAGTTCAGCCGGCGGCCGAGCTCGATGAACGCTTTATTCGGATTCACGGACCTCGGCGACGTGATCGAAACTGAGCAGCGCGGAAATGTTGTACACCATCGGAACGACCGATTCGTACTTGATCCGGATGATCTTCATCTTGCCCCGCGTCTCCACGGTCAGGGCCGACAGATCGAAATTGTCCGCGTTGTCGATCTCCAGCCGCTTGCGAATCGCCTCTTGGATCGCCGGCACCGGCATCGAACCGGCGTCGGGCTGCCGTGCCAGGCTTTCGAGCGCGCTCTTGACCTTCAAATCATCCATATACGGCGTAAACAGCTTGGCGAACAGAAAAAAGAAAAATGCCAGCGTGCCCAGCACGAACAACAAGCCCCACATGGTCATGCCTGCCTGGTGTTTTGGATATTGCATCATGTTCTCCTTCGCCATACCGGTAAATCGGATCGCGTTAACGGATCGAATGACCGATCCGGTCCCAGACGACGCGCTGCCAGAACGCCTTGCCGTCTTCGGCCATGTCCCAGCTGAACCAGATCAGAAACGCCTTGCCGACCAGGTTCCGGTCCGGCACGAAGCCCCAGTAACGACTGTCGTTGCTGTGATCGCGGTTGTCGCCCATGACGAAATACTGGCCCGGAGGCACCACGATCTCCGGAAACGGCATGTCCTGCCGGCTCGTCGTCAGGATGTCGTGCTTCACGCCGTCGAGATTCTCCACCAACCTCAGCGCCTCGCCGCGGGCATCGCTGCCGGAGTCAAAAAAGTACGGACGGCCGTCGGACTGGTCCATCGGGGCTCCGTTGATATACAGCTTCTTATCCTTATATAGGATATGGTCGCCGGGAATGCCAACCACGCGCTTGATGTAGTTGATCGAAGGGTTTCCGGGAAAGCGGAACACCATGACCTCGCCCCGCTTCGGCTGGCCGGAATCCGCGATTTTGGCGTTGATCACCGGCAGCCGCACGCCGTACGAGTACTTGTTCACCAGGATGAAATCGCCGATGTGCAGGCTGGGCAGCATGGAACCGGAGGGGATGCGGAACGGCTCGACGATGAACGACCTGATCAGGAACACGATCAGGATGACCGGGAAAAAGGCGCGGGCATATTCGACGTAGGCTGGCTCGCGGCGCGCCTGCCTGGCTTCCTCCGCCTTGCCTGCCTGGGACAGATCCCTGGCCCGGCGTTCGCGGCCCTCGGCCAGCAGCAGCCGATCGAGCGCCCAGATCGTCCCGGTCGCGACCAGAATCAGCAACATGATGAGCGCGAAGTCCATGTTTATTTCTCGTCCACGCGCAGAACGGCGAGGAACGCCTCCTGCGGAATTTCCACGGTGCCCAGTTGTTTCATGCGTTTCTTGCCCTCTTTCTGTTTTTCCAGCAGCTTGCGCTTGCGCGTCGCGTCGCCGCCGTAACACTTGGCCGTGACGTTCTTGCGCAAGGCCTTGACCGTTTCACGCGCGATGATCTTGGAACCGATGGCGGCCTGGATGGCGACGTCGAACATCTGGCGCGGAATCAGTTCGCGCAGTTTTTTCGCCAGCTCCCGGCCGCGATACTGGCTCTGTTCCTGGTGAACGATCACCGACAGGGCGTCCACTCTATCGCCATTGATCAGCACGTCAAGTTTCACCACGTTCGCGGCGCGAAACTCCTGAAAATCGTAATCGAGCGAGGCATAACCGCGGCTGACCGATTTCAGCCGGTCGAAAAAGTCCAGCACCACTTCCGCCAGCGGCAGCTCGTACACCAGCATCGCCTGGCGGCCGTGATAGGTCATGTCCTTCTGGATGCCGCGCTTTTCCACGCACAGCCCGATGACGTTGCCCACGTACTCCTGCGGCGCCAGGATGGTGGCGCGGATGATGGGTTCGCGGATCTCGACGATCCTGGACGGGTCCGGCATTTTCGCCGGATTCTCCACCAGCAAAACCTCGCTCGCGGTCGCGACTTCGTACACCACGGTGGGCGCGGTGGTGATGAGGTTCAGTCCGTACTCGCGCTCGAGCCGCTCCTGGATGATCTCCATGTGCAGCATGCCGAGGAATCCGCAGCGGAAGCCGAAACCGAGCGCCTGCGAGGTTTCCGGTTCGTAATGCAGCGATGCATCGTTGAGCTGGAGTTTCGACAGCGCGTCGCGGAACGTCTCGTAATCGGAGGATTCGACCGGATACAAACCGGCGAACACGCGCGGCTTGATTTCCTTGAAACCGGGCAACGGCTTGTCCGCGGGACGATCGACGTGGGTGATCGTGTCGCCGACGCGCGCGCTGCGCACGTCCTTGATGCCGGCCATGACGTAGCCCACCTCGCCCGGCCCCAGTTCGGCGACGGGCTTGCGCTTGGGCGTGAAGATGCCGATCTGCTCGGTGACGTAATCGCGCCCCGTCGCCATAAGGCGGATTTTTTCACGCGGCTTGAGACGCCCGTCCATGACCCGCACCAGCGACACCGTGCCGAGGTAATTGTCGAACCACGAGTCGATGATCAGCGCCTTGAGCGGTGCGTCGGCATTGCCCTTGGGCGCCGGTACGTGACGGACAATCGCCTCCAGGATTTCCGGCACGCCCACGCCGGTCTTGGCGCTGGCGCGCGCCGCGTCCTGGGCGTGAATGCCGATGATGTCCTCGATCTCCTGGATCGCGCGCGCGGGATCGGCGGACGGAAGATCGATCTTGTTCAGCACCGGCAGGATTTCCAGATTCAGTTCGGCCGCGGTGTAGCAATTGGCCACGGTCTGCGCCTGCACGCCTTGCGAGGCGTCCACCACCAGCAGCGCGCCCTCGCAGGCGGTGAGCGAGCGCGACACCTCGTAGGAAAAGTCCACGTGTCCCGGCGTGTCGATCATGTTCAGGCGATAGGTCTTGCCGTCGCGCGCGTGGTAATCGAGCGCGACGCTCTGGGCCTTGATGGTGATGCCGCGCTCGCGTTCGATGTCCATCGAATCCAGCACCTGTTCCTGCATCTCGCGCGCCTCGAGCGCGCCGCACAGCTGGATGAAGCGGTCCGCCAGCGTCGACTTGCCGTGATCGATATGTGCGATGATCGAAAAATTCCGGATGCGTTCCTGGTTCCAGCCGCTCACAAATGTAGCCCTACTTCGTTCGTCCTGACATAAGAGAAGTAGCCCTGCTTCACTCGTCCTGATAAGAGCAGTAGCCCTGCTGCGCTCGTCTTGATATTCACGGTTATTGCGATGCTCCCGCCGAGTTGGCGCCGGCGGTAACCGCCTGTGTCGAGGATACGAAAAAGGCGCCCGCGGCGCCTGGTTTCCTGGTCTGTGTCAAATGAGTCGCGGCCGAGGCCGGTTCACGTCGGCCCTGCGGCGCGAAGCATACCTTATTTCAACGGCGGCATAAATGTCGTGTGGAGCGCCGTCAGGCGGATTTCGCCGCCGCCATCGCCAAAAACAGTGTCGACATGCCGCGCCGCACCCGCAGCACCACAGGCCGGCCGGGGGCGGCGTGTTCCAGCAGCCGATAAAACCCGGGCACATCGCTCACGGACTTGCCGTCCACTTCCATGATCACGTCGCCGGCACGCAGGCCGGCGTCGCGCGCCTCGCCTTCCTCGACCCCGCTGACGCCGACACCGCCGTCGATGTCCAGATTTTTCCGCTGTGAAGACGTCATCTCGCTCAGCGCCAGACCGTAGCGGAAGCGTTTTTCGCCGGCCGGACCGCGAGTTGGCGTTCGTACGGCGCCTTCATCCCTGAGTTCGCCGACGGTGACGATCATCTTTCGCAAACCGCCGTCGCGACGGAACACGGCGAGGTGTGCGCGCGTCCCGGGCATGGTGAGGCCCACCTGCGGCGGCAGATCGGTGGAGCGGTCGATCGCGCGCTCTTCGTATTCGAGCACGATATCGCCCGCGCGCAACTCCGATTTCGCCGCCGGACTGCCGGGAAGAATGTCGGCGACCAGCGCGCCGCGCGGTTTGTTCAGGCCGTAGGCGCCGGCCAGGGCGCGCGACACTTCCTGCAGGCTCACGCCGAGCCAGCCGCGACGCACCCTTCCCTCGCGCTTGAGCTGGGAGGCGATGTTCATGGCGGCGTCGATGGGAATGGCGAACGACACGCCCATAAATCCGCCGGTGCCGCTGTAGATCTGCGAATTGACGCCGACGACCTCGCCCTTGAGATTGAAGAGCGGTCCACCGGAGTTCCCGGGATTGATCGGCACGTCGGTCTGGATGAACGAGACGTAGTTCTCATTCGGCAGCGGACGGCCTTTCGCGGACACGATGCCGGCGGTGGCGGAACTGTCGAACCCGAAAGGCGAACCGATGGCCAGCACCCATTCGCCGACGTTCAAACGCCCGGCGTCGCCGACGGTCACCGTGGGCAGGCCCGAAGCCTCGATCTTGAGGAGCGCCACGTCGCTGCGCCGGTCCGCCCCCACGAGGCGCGCGCTGAATTCACGACGATCGGTCAGTCGCACCTGGATGTCGCGCGCATTTTCGACGACATGGGAGCAGGTCAGGATGTATCCGTCCGGAGAGATAAGGAAACCCGAGCCGAGCGAGTTCTCGTCCGCGACGGCGGGATTTTCCTCGAGATTGCGCGGATTGAAATCGCCCGGGGATTTTTCCTCGGACGCGGCCGGCGACGAAAAACCGGCGCGCTTGACGTCGCGCATCACGTTGAGATTGACCACCGCCATGCCGTGCTGGGTGACGAGCCGGCTGAAATCCGGTAGCTCGCGCGACGCCGCCTGCGATGCCGGCGAAAAAAACAGAAACAAAACGACGAGGGGTCCGCGCCGATACGCGGCGGCGGCGAAGCTCACTGGGCCGGCGCCACCGAAGCGCCGATGAGGGAAACAGTGGCGGCCGGTACTTCACCGACCGTCGTGATCTGATAATCATCGACCTGGGCGCTCATCGCATGCACCGCACCCATGCGGCTGACGCCGCGCATGAACGGCTTGGCGCCTTTTTCCTGCTTCTCGACGAAGACCGACACGGTGGCCAGGCCGTCGGTATAAACCAGATGCTCGACCGGCTGCTTGCGCATCGGCAGGCGGCGCGTCATGTGCGCTGAAAGTTTGAAGCCCTTGGGCAGTTGCGCGGCGCTCCAGCCGGGTTTTTCCGTGACTTGCCGGGTGTCTCCTTCCTCCCGATACCAGGTCATGCTCTTGCCGGTCATGCCGGGCGCCAGCGCCGCGGCCGGAATTTTCGCGCCGATGCTGACCTGCGTGAACATGAACTGTTCGAGCACGGTGTCTTGCGCATCGAGCAGATCGGCCTTGAGCAACAGGCCGGTATCGACGTCAGCCCACAAACGATACCCGTAGCGATATTGGTCGGTGGGTTTGACGATCATGAGCTGCGCCATGCGACCGGTGATGCGCTCGGTGTCGCCCAGCTTCAGGACGTAATATTCATCCAGGTCCTGCAGGCGCTCGGGGAGAATCGAGGGAAAACCTTTTTTTTCGGCCTTGCGATATTCGACCATGACCGAGTTCTTGTCCGGCCAGTAACAACGGACCTCGTTCGCATCGCGGATGATTTCGCGCGGCGCGCCGTTCAACGACACCAGTCGCTCGCGCGACGAACCGTTTTCCGTCTTGTGGAAGATCTGCATCGCTTCGAGCTGGGTGTCGTGCTGGTACACGAAAATCCCCACGTACTCCAGATCGCGCGCCGCACGATTGATTTTCATCAGCCAATCATGCGCCGCGTCCGCCGCGTTCGCGGAGGAACAGACGAACAACCCGAGAAAAACGACGGCGGAACGGAACGCGAAACGCGGGGTCATTTATCGTTATCGTAGCCGACGACGCGGACGTACGGCATCATGCCGCCGAAACCGGACGTCGAGGCGAACTCGTCGTGCTCGACCAGGTAGGCGTTGAGCGCGCTCTCGGCCTCCGGTTCCTTCATGTCCCAACGCGTGGTGCCGGAACGAACGATCTTCGGGGACGCCGGCTGGTTGACCGCCAGGGTCGTCGACGGCGCCGAGACCGGCTGCTGGGTCCATTGAACGCCGATAATAGCCATCGCCGCGACCGACGCGGCGATGGCGAACGTGCCGAACACGCGTGTCGCGCGGTGACGGAGGAACGAACCCGCGGAGGACGGCTCGGCGGCGACGCGCTGCGCCACGCGCTCGGCGACATCCCGTGCGACGACGACGTCCAGATCCCGGTGCAGCGCCGCGCGCACCAGATGATAGCGTTCCCAGGCGCGGCGCAGCTCGACGTCGCCTTCGAGCGCGGCGATCACGCGCCGCTCTTCCAGCTCGTCGAGCTCGTTGTCGACCAGCGCCGAGATTTTCTCTTTCATGTGTTCGTGGTTCATATGTCACTACCTTTCCAGCAACGGCCGAAGCTCCTGATCGATGGCCTCGCGCGCGCGAAAGATGCGCGAACGCACGGTCCCGATCGGACAATCCATGACTTCGGCGATTTCCTCGTAACTCATGCCTTCGATCTCGCGCAGCGTGATCGCGGTGCGCAAGTCGGCCGGCAGATGTTCCAGCACCCGGTGCACCGTGGACGCGATTTCGTCCGTCAGCATCTGGCGCTCCGGCGTCGCCTGATCGCGCAATCCTTCGCCGCTGTCGATCAGCTCCGCGCCCTCGATCTCGACGTCCGAACCGGGCGGCCGGCGGCCCTGCGACTCGAGGTAATTCTTCGCCGTGTTCACGGCGATCCGATACAACCAAGTATAGAACGCGCTTTCACCGCGAAAACCTCCAATGGCGCGGTAGGCCTTGATCAGGGCCTCCTGCGTCACGTCTTCCACCTCGCGCCGGTCGCGCACGTAACGCGAGATCAGCTTGGCGATCTTGTGCTGGTACTTGCGCGCCAGGAGGTCGAAGGCGGTCTTGTCGCCCTTCTGCACCCGCACCACCAGCTTCTGGTCAATACTCCGCTCGCTCTCGCTCATGGGGACCTGTCCCCATGGGTTCCGATACGGGGTATTCCGCTCCTAAGAGACCGTGGCGAGGGGTTAAAGTTCGCGGGAAAAGCGCGGAAAAGAGGGTATTTGTTTTTCAATTATCTGTCCCTGAAAGAAAGCAGCCGGGTAAAACGGTTCTCAAGGCGTGTGATAGGATATCTTAAACGCTACAAATGCGCCCTCCTCTCACCGAAAACCCATGCCGACCGCCCAGTCCTCCGACGTCCTGATCATCGGCGGCGGCGTTGCCGGCCTCAGCCTCGCCCTGCGGGTGGCGGACCGGGCGCGAGTCACGATCCTGGCCAAGGCGGCGCTCACCGAAGGCGCGAGCCTCTACGCCCAGGGCGGCGTCGCCGCCGTGCTCAACGGGCAGGAAGACAGCTTCGACTCCCATATTAAGGACACGCTCGACGCCGGGGCCGGTTTGTGCCGGCGCGACACCGTGGAATTCGTCGTGCGCCGGGGGCCGCAGGCGATCCGCTGGCTCATCGAGCACGGGGTGCCGTTCAGCCGCGAACAGCAGTCGAACGGGGAAATGGAATACCACCTGACGCGCGAGGGCGGCCACAGCCACCGGCGCGTGATCCACGCCGCGGACGCCACCGGTCGCGCCGTCGAAACCACGCTCGAATCGCTGGTGCGCCGGCATCCGAACATCACGCTGCACGAGAGCCACATCGCCATCGATCTCATCACCAGCCAGAAACTCGGCCGTCCCGGCCCCGACCGCTGCCTCGGCGTCTACGCCCTGAACCGGGAATCCGGCCACGTCACCACCTACAGTGCGCGGTTCATCGCACTCGCCACCGGCGGCGCGTGCAAGGCCTACCTCTACACCAGCAACCCGGACACCTCGACCGGCGACGGCATTGCCATGGCCTGGCGCGCCGGCTGCCGCGTGGCCAACCTGGAGTTCGTCCAGTTCCATCCGACCTGCCTGTATCACCCGCGCGCCAAGTCGTTCCTGATTTCCGAGGCGGTGCGCGGCGAAGGCGGAAAACTTACGCTGCCGAACGGCAAGCCGTTCATGCAGAATCACGATCCGCGCGGCGAACTCGCGCCGCGCGACATCGTCGCGCGCGCCATCGACTACGAAATGAAACGCGGCGGCCTCGATTACGTGCACCTGGACATCAGCCACCAGCCGGCGGATTTCATCCGGGCGCATTTCCCGACCATCTACGCGCGCTGCAAGGAATACGGCTACGACATCACGCGCGAACCGATCCCGGTGGTGCCGGCGGCGCACTACACCTGCGGCGGCGTGCTGACCGATCTTTCCGCCCGCGCCGATCTCGACCGGCTTTATGCCGTGGGCGAATGCGCCTTCACCGGCCTGCACGGCGCGAACCGGCTGGCCAGCAACTCGCTGCTGGAATGCCTGGTGTTCGCCGAGGCCGCGGCCGGGGACATTCTCATGCAACTGCCGGCCGCGGGCCCGGCGCCGGAGAGCCTGCCACCCTGGGACGAAAGCCGCGTGACCGACCCCGACGAACAGGTCGTGGTGTCGCACAACTGGGATGAATTGCGCCGCGGCATGTGGAGCTACGTCGGCATCGTGCGCACCACCAAGCGCCTGCAACGCGCGCAGCACCGCGTCGACATGCTGAAGGAAGAAGTCCGCGAGTTCTACAGCAACTTTAAAGTCACCAACGATCTCATTGAATTGCGTAATTTATTATTGGTGTCCGAATTGATCATCCGCTCCGCGCTGGCGCGCAAGGAATCGCGCGGCCTGCATTACACGCGAGACTATCCGCAGCCGGCTCCGGGCGCACCGCAGGACACCGTACTCAAGCCGGAATCGCACGAAACTTCAGGGCGACGCGCCAACGCCTGAACGGCTCCGGTTCCACGGCATCGGCAGCGATCGCAAGACCTATCGGCCAGCGCCGGCTCTCCAGTTTCAGGGATAGCAAAGTAAGCCAGGGGTGAACGAACCGGGCGGTGATCTCGCCCGGATGCCAATTTTCCTGTCCCACAAAACACACCGACACCGTTCCTTCCCCGTCCATTTCGATGGCCTCGATAGCCGACGGCCCCAAGCGCCAAGCATGGACACGCAACGAACGGTAAAGACTCGCACTCAGCAGCAGCCAGCCAAAGATTCGCAACGACCAGGCGACAGGAACCGTCATCAGCAACAGCATTCCGCCCAGGTGAACGAACACCAAAACGCCCGCCAGCAGACGGGAAACTTTTATGTTTAAAATCAGATTACTTTCTGATTTTCGAGACAAGTTGTCTTAACTCTTTTTCGGGTGGATTTTCGCTGCCCTGAACGTAGGCCCAGAGAACGTTATCGGGAATCGCCAGTAATTTCTCGAAAGCTTCCTGCTCGGCGACCGAGAGGGACGCATAATCCTGATCGAGGAAATTCTTGAGCACCACGTCCAGCTCCAGCAGCCCCCGGCGGCAACGCCAGCGCAACCGGTCATATTGACGCGCGTCTTTTGCGCTTCGGCTCGCCCCACGGTGAATGATATCGCGCGCAAGCGCGCTCGGCTCGCCTCCCTCTCCCTCTGGGAGAGGGAATGAGGGTGAGGGTGGGAACAATTTGCTGCTCACAACACTCGTTTCGCCAGCATCATCTTAATATTTCCGATAGCCTTGGCCGGGTTCAGACCCTTGGGGCAGACCTCGGTGCAGTTCATGATGGTGTGGCAGCGGAACAGCTTGTAAGGATCTTCGAGA
>DAIDLH010000126.1 GCA_027449605.1 Candidatus Muproteobacteria bacterium
GGCTTCGCATATCGCCGCCATGGCGCCCGCGACCAACGTCGGCGCCGCGACGCCGGTGCACATCGGCGGCGTGCCCGATCCGGGCGGCGGCTCCAAGCCGCCGGAGAAGGAGGACAAGAAGGATTCCGCGAACAAGAAGGGCGGCAAGGAAAAACCGGCCAAACCGGGCATGGACGAAAAGGCGATGAACGACGCCATCGCCTACATCCGCGGCCTGGCGCAGATGCGCGGGCGCAACGTCGACTGGGCCGAGAGCGCGGTGCGCGAGGCGGCGTCCATTTCCGCCGAGGAGGCGGTGAAAAAAAACGTGGCCGATCTGATTGCGAATGACAGCGCCGACCTGCTCAGGAAACTCGACGGGCGCAAGCTGAGCATCCAGGGCCGCGACATCACGCTCAAGACGACCGGCTTGCAGATTCACAGCTACGATCCCGACTGGCGCAGCCGTCTGCTCGCGGTCATCACCGACCCGAACGTGGCGTACATCCTCATGCTGCTTGGCATCTACGGCCTGTTCTTCGAACTGTGGAATCCGGGTTACGTGCTGCCGGGCGTCATCGGCGGCATTTGTCTGTTGCTCGCGCTGTATGCGTTTCAGGTGCTGCCGATCAGCTATGCCGGTCTCGGGCTGATCCTGCTCGGCATCGGCTTCATGGTGGCCGAGGCGTTCCTGCCGAGCTTCGGCGCGCTCGGCATCGGCGGCGTGATCGCCTTCGTCGTGGGTTCGATCATCCTCATGGACACCGACGTCGAGGGCTATACCGTCGCCTGGCCGCTGATCGCCGCGGTGGCGGCGGTGAGCGCGGCGTTTTTCCTCGGCGTGGTGTTCATGGCGCTCAAGGCGCGCAAGCGCCGCGTGGTCAGCGGCCAGGAGGAAATGGTCGGCGCGACCGGCGAGGCGCTGGAGAATTTCAGGGGCGAGGGCCGCGTGCGCGTGCACAGCGAGGAATGGCAGGCGCGTTCACCGGCGGCGCTCAAGCGCGGGCAGAAGGTGAAGGTCGTCGCGATGGATGGACTGGTATTGACGGTGGAGCCGTACAACCCGGAGGGCAACTGACATGGGATTCATTTCATCGAGTTTTATTCTGGTCGTCATCGTGATGCTGGTGTTCTCGTCGTTCCGCGTGCTGCGGGAATACGAGCGCGGGGTGGTGTTCCTGTTCGGGCGTTTCTGGAAGGTGAAGGGGCCCGGCATTATCGTGGTGATACCGCTCGCCCAGCAGATGGTGAAGGTGGATCTGCGCGTGGTGGTGATGGACGTGCCGCCGCAGGACGTGATCTCGCGTGACAATGTCTCGGTCAAGGTCAACGCCGTAGTATTCTTCCGCGTCATCGACCCGCAGCGCGCCATCATCCAGGTCGAGGATTTCTATTCCGCCACCAACCAGCTGGCCCAGACCACGCTGCGCTCCGTGCTCGGCAAGCATGAACTCGACGAGATGCTTTCGGAGCGGGACAAGCTCAACGCCGACGTGCAGAAAATCCTCGACGCCGCGACCGATGCCTGGGGCATCAAGGTGACGGCGGTCGAGATCAAGCACGTGGACATCGACCCGACCATGGTGCGCGCCATTGCCAAGCAGGCGGAGGCCGAGCGTGAACGGCGCGCCAAGGTGATCCATGCGGAGGGCGAGTTGCAGGCCTCGGAGAAGCTGCAGCAGGCGGCGCAGGTGCTGTCGCAGCAGCCGCAGGCGATCCAGCTGCGTTATCTCGAGACGCTGACCGTGATCGCGGCCGACAAGAACTCCACCATCGTGTTCCCGCTGCCGATGGACCTGATCACGCCGTTCCTGGAGATGGCGAAAAAAGGCAGTAGCAAGTAGCAGGGAAATAAACCGAGGCAAGGTTCTCTTGCCACTTGCTACTTTGCACTTGCTACTGAACTTGCCAGGCGTCGATGGATATGGCGCCGGTGGTGAAGCCGAATTCAAGAGAACTGAAGTAGCCCTCCGCGTTCGGCAGCGCGGCGCCGGTGCGTGCGATCAGGTTGGGAACGCCCTGCGCGGTGGTGAGCGGCTGCCACTGCCCGTTTTTCCTTATTACCAGCGGTTCGTCGTTGAGTTGAAACCGCGGCTCCCAGCGGCCTTCGTTGTTCTGGTAATAGCGCGCTCTGACGATGAAGAGCAGGGTATTTTGGCTGCCCGTGACCTGATAGAAACCGATGCTGCGATCGCCGGGACGCGTTTCGGATTTGACGGCTTCTCCCGCCCGGATGATCCATTTCGCCTGCGGCTTGTCCCTGTCGGGCGACACCACCAGACCGTCTTTCGCTTCGATTTTGGCCTGGACGGTTTTGCCGGCCTCGGCATGTTCCAGCAGCAGGATCACCGCCGTGCTCGCGGCGTGCACCGCGGGCATGAAGCCCAGCAGCAGCGCGGCAACGACCATGACCGCCGCCGAACCGCGCCATCCCTGAATGAATCCGTGGTGAGCTGATCTTCCCTTCATGAGAATGAGCCTAGTGGCTGGTGCCGGGGCTGTCCACCTGCGCCGGGAGACCGCCCGGTCGGAATTATTGCCACGATTTGTATCCATGGATCGGGCGATCTCTTCCCTCACCCTCATTCCCTCTCCCAAGGGGAGAGGGAGGCGAGCCGTTGCGGCTTTCGCCGCAGCTTCATAAGCGTCATTCCGGCGGCACCGGGCGTTTCTGGCGTTTCTCGTCCACCGCGACATAGGTCAGCACCGCCGCGGTGACCTTGACCACTTCGCCCGGCTTAGGTGAGCGCAAACCGCGCTCGGCATAGACCTCGACGTCGACCGTGATGGAGGTGGTGCCGACTTTCACGACCTGGGCGTAGAAGCTGACCAGGTCGTTCACCGATACCGGCGCCACGAAATGGAAGGCGTTGACCGCCACCGTGACCACGCGGCCCTTGGCGCGGCGCACCGCGACGATCGAGCCGGCGATGTCAACCTGCGACATGACCCAGCCGCCGAACACGTCGCCGGCGGCGTTGGTGTCCTTGACCATGGGTACCACGCGCAGCGTGGCGTGGCGGTTGGGCAGTTGCGTCGCTTGTTCCATTTGACCTCCTTCAGATCCAGTCGTGCGGTTTGAGGAAGACATCATACAGTTTCGCCTCGGGCGTGCCCGCCGCCGGCGTCCAGTGGTAGCGCCACTTCACCAGCGGCGGCAGCGACATCAGGATCGACTCGGCGCGCCCGCCGGATTGCAATCCGAACAGCGTGCCGCGGTCGTACACCAGGTTGAACTCGACGTAGCGCCCGCGGCGGTACAGCTGGAAATCGCGTTCGCGCTCGCCGTAAGGCGTGGCTTTCCGTTTCTGCACGATCGGCAGGTACGCCGGCAGGTAATGATCGCCGACGCTTTGCATGAAACCGAAGCTGTGGTCGAAACCGTTTTCGTTCAGATCGTCGAAGAACAGCCCGCCGATACCGCGCGGCTCGTTGCGGTGCTTGATGAAAAAATATTCGTCACACCATTTTTTGAAACGTGCGTAGTAGTCCGCGCCGAACGGATCGCACGCCGCCTTCGCGGTGCGATGCCAGTGAACGGCGTCCTCCTCGAAACCGTAATACGGCGTGAGGTCGAAGCCGCCGCCGAACCACCACACCGGTTCCGCGCCCGGTTTCTCGGCGATGAAAAAGCGCACGTTGCAGTGCGAAGTCGGCACGTAGGGATTGCGCGGATGGATCACGAGCGACACGCCCAAGGCCTGGAACGAGCAGCCGGCGAGTTCCGGGCGGTGCGCGCTGGCCGAGGGCGGAAGGCTCTTCCCGTGCACGTGCGAAAAATTCACGCCGGCCTGCTCGAACACGTCGCCTTCGGCCAGCACGCGCGATTTTCCGCCGCCGCCCTCGGGCCGGTCCCAGGCGTCCTCGCGGAATTTTTCCCGGCCGTCTTCCTGTTCCAGCGCCGTGCAGATCCGGCCCTGCAATCCGAGCAGGTAGGTTTTGACGGCGGAGATATCCGGAGCGGTTTTCACAAGACCCATTTCACAGGATTAACAGGATTTCGCAGGATTTTGATGCGCGCCGTCCCTGGCGCGCACCCTGACGGGCGGCCTGCGGCCGTCCAATTCTGTTCCGGACAGAATTGTCAGGATTATTTTCAAAGTGTTTTTAATCTTGTTAATCCTGAACAATCCTGTGAATCCTGTCTATTGAATTCATCCGGGACGTATCAGTTCGCCGGTGGCGGCGTCGCGGATCGGCGTCGGCGCCGGCGCATCGCCGACCATGCCGGGCAGCACGTAATCCACTTCGCCCTTGAACCGGTGCAGCGTCTCGCGATAACAGCGCGCCGCCGCGCCGCCGGAGCGGTTGGCGCTGGTCGAGACCAGCGCCATGCCGGCGGCCCGGCACAGCGCCGCGGCCTGCGGATGCGCGGTAACGCGTACCGCAATCTTGGGATGATCGCCGGTGATCCAGCCGGGCACGCCTTCGCGCGCTTCGAGCAGCCAGGTGTGCGGTCCGGGCCAGGTGGCGAGCACCGTGGCCGGAATATTTTCCACGTAGGGATCGATCTGGCCGGTGTCCGCGGCGATGAGGATCAGTCCCTTGCCGGGCGCGCGGCGCTTGATGCGCAGCAGGTGCAGCACCGCCGCACGGTTCATGGGATCGCAGCCGAAGCCGAAGCAGTATTCGGTGGCGTAGGCGACCACGCCCCCGTGCCGGAGGATGCGCGCCGCCTGGATCAGCTCCGCGTTGAGCAAGCGCGCTATCGGGCGAATTTCTCGCGCACGACCTTGTCCTTGGCGAGGATTTCCGTGGCGTTGGCCTTGCGTTCGTCGGCGAGGCGCTGCGCCAGTTCCCTGTCGGACAGGGCGATGATCTGCGCCGCGAGATAGGCGGCGTTCTTGGCGCCGGCCTTGCCGATGGCGACGCAGGCGACCGGGATGCCGCCCGGCATCTGCACCGTGGACAGCAGCGCGTCCTGCCCCTGCAACGGGCCCGCGGCCATGGGCACGCCGATCACGGGTTTGTTGGTGAGCGCGGCCACGGTACCGGCGAGGTGCGCGGCCATGCCGGCGGCGGCAACGAACACCGCGCAACCGCGGGCGTCCGCGTCCTTGACGAAGGCGTGCGTCGCGTCGGGGGTGCGGTGCGCCGACAGCACCCGCACTTCATGCGCGATGTGGAACTTGGCGAGCGTTTCGACCGTGGTCTGCATGGTTTCGAGGTCCGAGTCCGAACCCATCAGGATGGCGACGAACGGTTTGGTCATTTGTTTTCCTGTATGAATTTTCGCCGCAAAGGCGCAAAGGGCGCAAAGAAAACATCAATAGAGTTAAAACACTCTCAATAAAATTCTTTACCTTTGCGTTCTCTGCGTCTTTGCGGCAAACAATCTTATCTTTTCATTTCCCGCGCGATCGCGCGGTAGCCGATGTCGGCACGGAACTGCGCACCGCGCCATGAAATTGTTCTCACGGTTTCATAAGCGCGTTTCTGCGCCGCGCCCACTGTAGCGCCCAGGGCAGTGACGCACAACACCCTACCGCCGCTGGTGATCACCGCACCGTCCTTCAGCGCGGTGCCGGCGTGGAACACCTTGCAATCGGCGGCCGCGGTTTCAGGCAGACCGGCGATGACATCGCCCTTGTCGTACGAGTCCGGGTAACCGCCCGCGGCCATGACCACGCCCAGCGCCGCGCGGCGGTCCCATTGTGCTTGCGCCTGGTCCAGTTTGCCGTCGATGGCGGCCTCGATGAGTTCGATAAAATCCGATTGCATTCGCATCATCACCGGCTGGGTTTCGGGGTCGCCGAAACGGCAGTTGAATTCGAGCACCTTGGGTGTGCCGTCGGGGCCGATCATGACCCCGGCGTACAGAAAGCCGGTGTAAGGATGGCCTTCGGCCTTCATGCCGCGCACGGTAGGCTCGATGACTTCGCGCATGATGCGATTGTGAATCGCGGGCGTGACCACCGGGGCGGGCGAGTAGGCGCCCATGCCGCCGGTGTTGGGGCCGGTGTCGCCGTCGCCGACGCGCTTGTGATCCTGCGAGGTCGCGAGCGGAAGGATGTGCTCGCCGTCGACCATTGTGATGAAGCTGGCTTCCTCCCCTTCCAGAAATTCTTCGATCACCACACGATGCCCGGCCTCGCCGAAGGCGTTGCCCGCGAGCATGTCGCGCACCGCGGCCACGGCCTCGTCCACGGTCTGCGCGATGATCACGCCCTTGCCGGCGGCGAGGCCGTCGGCTTTGACCACGATCGGCGCGCCGGATTTTTTGATATAAGCCTCGGCCGCGGCGACGTCGGCGAAGTTGCCGTAGGCTGCCGTCGGGATTTTGTGACGCGCCAGAAAATCTTTTGTGAAAGCTTTCGAGCCTTCCAGCTGTGCGGCGCCTTTGGTCGGGCCGAAGATGCGAAGATTCGCGGCACGGAATTTATCGACCACGCCGAGCACCAGCGGCGCTTCAGGACCGACGACGGTGAGATCGATTTTATTTTGCCGAGCGAAGCGCAACAGGCCGTCTACGTCTTCGGCGTTGATCGCGACGTTCTCGCACTTCAGTTCGCGCGCGGTGCCGGCGTTGCCGGGGGCGACGAAGATTTTTTCAACCCTGGGCGATTGCGCGATTTTCCACGCCAGCGCGTGCTCGCGCCCGCCGCCGCCGATGATAAGGATATTCATATGATCATTTGCCGCAAAGACGCAAAGAGCGCAAAGGAAAGCGAAAATAAAAAAAATTTTTCAGTTTCAGTTCCCTTATGTTTTTCTTTGCGATCTTTGCGTCTCTGCGGCGAAAACTCATATCAGTGCCGGAAATGCCGCATGCCGGTGAACACCATGGCGATGCCGTGCTGGTTGGCGGCGTCGATCACTTCCTGGTCGCGCATCGACCCACCCGGCTGGATCACCGCGGTGACGCCGACCTCGGCCGCCTGGTCGAGGCCGTCGCGAAACGGGAAGAACGCGTCCGAGGCCATCACGCTGCCGCGCACCTCGAGGCCGGCGTCGGTGGCCTTGATCGAGGCGATGCGCGCGCTGTAGACGCGGCTCATCTGGCCGGCGCCGACACCGATGGTGCGGCCTTCCTTGCAGTAGACGATGGCGTTCGATTTCACGAACTTCACCACCTTCCACGCGAACAGCAGGTCGCGCAGTTCCTGCGGGCTCGGCGCGCGTTGGGTGACGACCTTGAGTTGCTTTTCCGTCACCATGCCGTGATCCGCGTCCTGGACCAGCAGGCCGCCGGTGACGCGCCGCAGGTCCAGCGCCGCCGGACGCGCACCGCCCCATGCGCCGGTTTCGAGCACGCGCACATTCGGCTTGGCGGCGAGCACGGACTTGGCATCTTCATTCACCGATGGCGCGACGATCACCTCGACGAATTGGCGGTCGAGGATGGCCTTGGCGGTGGCCGCGTCGAGCGGACGGTTGAAGGCGATGATGCCGCCGAAGGCCGAGGTCGGGTCGGTGATATAGGCGTTTTTGTAAGCGTCGAGGATGCCGTCGGCGACCGCGACGCCGCAGGGATTGGCGTGCTTGACGATCACGCACGCGGTTTCGTCGAACGACTTCACGCATTCGAGCGCGGCGTCGGCGTCGGCGATGTTGTTGAACGACAGCTCCTTTCCCTGCAGCAGGCGCGCGGTAGCGACGCAGGCCTCGGCCGGACGCCGTTCGACGTAGAACGCGGCTTTCTGGTGCGGGTTCTCGCCGTAGCGCAGCCCCATGGCGTGGCGGAACTGCATATTATAGGTTTGCGGGAAATCGTCGTGTTTGCCGTCAGCATGCAGCCGCCCGAGATAATTGGCGATGGCGCCGTCGTAGGCGGCGGTGTGCTCGAAGGCCTTGGTGGCGAGGCGAAAGCGCAGCGCATCGCTCACCGATCCGCGCTGTTGCTTCATCTCGTCCAGCACCGGCGTGTAATCGCGCGCATCCACCACCACCGTGACCGCGGTGTAATTCTTCGCCGCCGCGCGCAGCAGCGTCGGGCCGCCGATGTCGATGTTCTCAACCGCGTCGGCCAGCGGGCAATCCGGACGCGCCACGGTTTCCTCGAACGGGTAGAGATTGACGACCACCAGATCGATCGGCGGAATGCCGTGGTCGCGCATGGTCTTGACGTGGCCGTCGAGATCGCGCCGCCCGAGGATGCCGCCGTGAATTTTCGGGTGCAGCGTCTTGACGCGCCCGTCGAGCATTTCCGGAAAGCCGGTGTAGTCCGAGACCTCGGTCACGGCGACGCCGTTGTCGGCGAGCAGTTTCGCGGTACCGCCGGTGGAGAGAATCTCGACGTTAAAGGATTTGAGCGCGCGCGCGAATTCCAGCACGCCGTTCTTGTCGGAAACGCTGATCAGCGCACGGCGGATGGTCGTCATGGAGCGCGGAATTCGAAATGGGAGGTTCGGGAGGCGGATTTTAAATTCCGCCGCCCGCCGCCGCAATCGGATTCGGTCACAGGAGCTTGTGCTGCTTGAGCTTCTTGCGCAGGGTGTTGCGATTGATGCCGAGGATTTCCGCCGCTTTGCACTGGTTGCTTTTGACGTGGCGCATGACGATCTCGAGCAGCGGTTTTTCCACCTCGGCCACGACCATGTCGTACACGCCGGTGGTTTTCTCCCCGTTCAGGTCGTTGAAATAGCGTTCCAGCGACTGTTTTACGCACGCCGCGAGCGGGCCTTTGCGATCCTTGGTCATGCCGCGAGTTCCATGGCCTGCGCCTGTCCGTCGAAGAATTCGCGCACCATCGCCACCTGCGCTTCGCCCGTTTCCACCTGGTTGACGCGGTGGCGGAACGCCGCGCCGTCGCGCAGGCCCTTGCTGTACCAGGAGATGTGCTTGCGCGCCATGTGCACGCCGCTGTACTCGCCGTAGAACGCGTACAGGGTGTCGAGATGGTCGAGCAGGGTGTCGCGCACTTCCGTGACCGGGGGCGGAGCGAGTTTCTCGCCGGTGGCCAGGAAATGGGCGATTTGGCGGAAGATCCACGGGTTGCCCTGGGCGGCGCGGCCGATCATGAGGCCGTCGGCGGAGGTCGCGCGCAGCACGAACGCCGCCTTCTCGGGAGTGTCGATGTCGCCGTTCGCGATCACCGGAATTTTCACCGCCGTCTTGATGGGGCGATGGTGTCGTATTCGGCCTCGCCGTGGAACGCATCGGCGCGCGTGCGGCCGTGCACCGCGAGCGCCTGGATGCCGCAATCCTCGGCGATGCGCGCCACGCGCTCGCCGTTTCTGTTGGCGCGGTCCCAGCCGGTGCGGATCTTGAGCGTTACCGGAACTTCCACGCTGTTGACGACCGATCGCAGGATTTCGGCGACGAGTTGCTCGTTCTGCATCAGCGCCGAGCCGGCGTACACGTTGCAGATCTTCTTCGCCGGGCAGCCCATGTTGATGTCGATGATCTGCGCGCCGCGCTCGGCGTTGAAGCGCGCGGCCTGCGCCATCATCGTCGGGTCGCTGCCGACGATTTGCACCGCGCGCGGTTCGTCCTCGCCGCTGTGATCGGCGCGGCGCATGGTTTTCTTGCTGCCCCACAGCAGGGAATTGGACGAGACCATTTCCGAGGCCGCCATGCCGGCGCCGAGACGGCGGCACAGGCTGCGGAACGGCCTGTCGGTGACACCGGCCATGGGCGCAAGGAACAGATTATTTTTCAGCTGATGATGACCGATTCTCATGATCGGATTTCTCTACCCCGGACGACGCGGGGGAGCAATCTTAACCAGAAATTCAGAACCCAGGGAAGAGGGTAACGATGAACGGCGGAATTAATTTTATTCCACCGGTTGACAAACGAGGTGTCCGGGCAGGGCAAGGGTACGGCGGCTTGCTCGGGATAAATTTTTTGTTTCGATATCGGGCGACGCGCCTGAGAAAAGTCCATTTCGGTGCGGCGCCGTTGAGGGAGACGCGTGTTTTCGCACCGCCTTGGTGCGACGTCGCTCGTCGGCTCAGGGTGTGACCAGACGGATTTCATAGCCGACCGCCTTCGCGTCGGGATTGGTGACATCGAGCAGCGCCGTGGCCACCACGTTCGGCGTCAGCGCGTCGTTCGCCGGTGTTTCCAGATATTGCGCCGGCGTGAAGGTGCGGCGCGCGAGGATGCTGCCGGCGTTGCTGGTGAGGCTGACTTCCATTCCGGGAGCGGCCTGGGCAAAACCGGCGCGGTTGACCAGCGTCGCGCGGATGCGCAGGGCATTTTCGTATTTCGGATGCGGCGCAATGCTGGTCTGAAGCAGTTCGATCCGCGCGATGTCTTGGCGCGGACGCAGCTCGCAGCCGGCATGATCGCAGAATTCCCTGACCGCCGGCCGCCACGAGGAATCGGCGGCCAGCTCGTCGTGATAGAAATAGAGGATCTGGCCGGCGAGCAGGATCAGCAGCGCCAGAATCCCGGACGACCAGAAGAGCGATCGCCAGACCGACCGTGGTTTGACGAGATGGCCGAGTTCCGTAACGGTGGGAATGCCGGCGTCGTCGGCGCCGGTCGTTTGTTTGGACACGGTCTTGACGCGACGCTGGCGCTGGCCGGCGGCGCGGCTTTTCCCGCCGCGGGTGCGTTTGTTTTTTCTGGTTGAAATTTTTTCTTCCTGTGCCGGCGGCGCGGCTTCCGTGTCGGGCTTGGGCGGCACCTGCAGCAGGCGTTGCTCGGCGTGGAAGATCGCCGAGCAGATGCCGCAGCGCACCATCCCGCGACGCGCCTCGAGCTGTGCGGGCGTGATCTTGAACGTCGTCAGACACGCGGGACACTGGGCGTACATGGTATGAGCTTAGCCGAGATCGCCCGGCTTGCGGCCCGCGAGCATCACCCACTTTTGTCGTTCGCGCGCGGTCAGCACGAACGGCGGCTTGTAATGCGGACGCACTTCCACGGCTTGATCGTTTCCGAGCAATCCCGAGAGTACCAGCCAGCCTCCGGGCCGGACGCGCGCCTTGATATCCGGGGCCAGTTCGATCAGCGTGCCGAATAGAATGTTGGCGATCACGATGTCAGCCTGAAAACCCGGCGGCAGTTCCGACGGCAGCATGACGTTCAAACCGGAATGAATGCCGTTGTGCGCGGCGTTGCGGCGCGTGACCTCGAGCGCCTGCGCATCAATGTCCACCGCGTAAACTTGTGCGGCGCTGAGCTTGAGCGCGGCGATCGAGAGTATGCCCGAGCCGCATCCGTAATCGAGGACGGTTTTGCCGGCGAGCGATTGTTCCGAGAGCCATTCGAGACACAGCGACGTGGTCGGATGATCGCCGGTGCCGAACGCCAGGCCCGGATCGAGGATGATGTTGATCGCATCCGGTTCGGGCGGCGTGCACCAGCTCGGCACCACCCACAAACGGCGTCCGACCTGGAGCGGCTTGTAGTGCGCCATCCACGAGTGCGCCCAGTCCTCGTCGCCGAGCAGGTCGATCTGGTGCGGCGGATTTTCCGTGAGCTTCAGTTGCTCGCGCGCCCGCGCCAGGATCGCGTCGGTGTCGGTGTGCTCGGGAAACAGGCCGGTGACCTGCACCTCCGACCACAGCGGGCTGTGGTCCCAGTGCGTCTCGAACAGCGGCTGGTCGGCGGCGTCCTCGAGCGTCACCGAAATCGCGCCCCATTCCTCGAACGCGTCGGCGAGCGCCTGGGCCTGGTCCTGATTCGCGCGCAGTTTCAGTTTGAGCCAGGGCATGAATCGGTCAGGCCATGTCCGGAAAACCGGATTTCAATCCGATAGGGCTAGAGCCCAAGTTTCTTCTGCAGGTAGTGGATGTTCACGCCGCCGCGAATGAAGTAGGTGTCGTTCATGATGTCCTGGTGCAGCGGGATGTTGGTCTTGATGCCGTCCACGACCATTTCCGACAGCGCGATGCGCATGCGCGCCAGCGCCATCTCGCGCGTGTCGCCGAAGGCGATCAGCTTGGCGATCATCGAGTCGTAGTACGGCGGCACGAAATAGTTGTTGTACACGTGCGAGTCGACGCGGATGCCCGGCCCGCCCGGCGCGTGCCAGCCGGTGATGCGCCCCGGCGAGGGAATGAAGTTCCGCGGGTCCTCGGCGTTGATGCGGCACTCGATGGCGTGCCCGCGCCAGGTGATGTCCTTCTGCCGATAGGCCAGCTTCTCGCCGGCGGCGATGAGCAACTGTTGTCTTACGATGTCCACGCCCGTGACCATTTCGGTGACCGGATGTTCGACCTGCACGCGCGTGTTCATCTCGATGAAATAGAACTCGCCGTCCTGATAAAGGAACTCAAAGGTGCCGGCGCCGCGGTAATGGATCTTGCGACAGGCATCGGCGCAGCGCTCGCCCATCTTGTGGCGCAGCTTTTCGGGGATCCCCGGCGCCGGCGATTCCTCGACCACCTTCTGGTGGCGCCGCTGCATCGAGCAGTCGCGTTCGCCGAGGTGGATCGCGTGGCCGTGGGTGTCGGCCAGCACCTGGAATTCGATGTGACGCGGGTTGTCGAGATACTTTTCCATGTACACGGTGTCGTTGCCGAAGGCGGCCTTGGCCTCGGCCTTGGTCAAAGCCACGGCGTTGAGCAGCGCCGCTTCGGTATGCACCACGCGCATGCCCTTGCCGCCGCCGCCGGCCGCGGCCTTGATCAGCACCGGGTAGCCGATGTGCGCGGCGAGCCGGAGGACTTCCTTTTCATTGTCGCCGACCGGCCCGTCGGAGCCGGGCACGCACGGTACGCCGGCCTTTTTCATGGCCTTGATCGCGGAGATCTTGTCGCCCATGAGGCGGATGGTCTCGGCCTTGGGGCCGATGAAAATGAAGCCGCTCTGTTCCACGCGCTCGGCGAAATCGGCGTTCTCCGAAAGGAAGCCGTAGCCGGGGTGGATCGCCTGGGCATCGGTGACTTCGGCGGCGCTGATGACCGCCGGGATGTTGAGGTAACTGTCGGTCGCGCGCGCCGGACCGATGCACACGGATTCATCGGCGAGCTTGACGTACTTGGCCTCGCGGTCGGCCTCGGAATGCAGCGCCACGGTGCGGATGCCGAGCGCGCGGCAGGCGCGCTGGATGCGCAGCGCAATCTCGCCGCGATTGGCGATCACCACTTTCTCGATCATGGTTTACTCGATGATGAACAGGGCCTCGCCGTATTCCACCGGCTGGCCGTTTTCCTTGAGGATCGCCTTGACGACGCCGGCCTTGTCGGCCTCGATCTCGTTCATCATCTTCATGGCTTCGATGATGCACAGGGTATCGCCGACGTTGACCTGGCTGCCGACGTCCACGAACGGTTTGGCCTCGGGCGAGGACGAGCGGTAGAAGGTGCCGACCATGGGCGAGGCCACGGCATGTCCCGCGGGGGCCGCCGCCGGCGCTGGTGCGGCCGCCGGCGCCGCGGCC
>DAIDLH010000127.1 GCA_027449605.1 Candidatus Muproteobacteria bacterium
GATTCCAATTTCGAGGAGGCGGAAGAAGAAAAGACGCTAGGGAACCTATGATTAAGTTCCCTCTCCCTCCGGGAGAGGGTCAGGGTGAGGGGGATCATACAAGAGCAAACGCCTGTTTTTTAAGATCGCCCTCATCCCTCCCTTCTCCCGCAGGGAGAAGGAGAATGACTTGTTCAGAGTTTCCCTAGGGAAGCTCTGAACAAGCCCGTTCGTGGTGAGCCTGTCGAACCACGAACGAATCGGAGCCGCGATATTTCAGGGGTTTGCCGTTCACCCTTCGACAGGCTCAGGGCGAACGGCGGACTTGTTCAGAGCTTCCCTAGCCAAAGTTACTGCGGGTTCAGGGAAACCGCGATTGCGGATTTCCAGCGCCGTTATTTTTTGGCGGGCGCCTTTTTCTTCCTGGCGGGCTTGGCGGATTTCTTCCCGGCTTTTTTCGGCGCGGCTTTCTTGCCGGCGGTCCTGGCCGGAGCGCTTTTCCCCTCCGGTTTGGCGCTGCGCAGACGTTGCGTCAATCCACGGACATAATCCAGGCGTTCCTGGATTTTCCGGATCGCGGCGTTGGCGGCGTCCGGGCCGGTCTCGCCGGGCGTGAGCATGCGATACGCCATCTCGATCACGTCTTCGTCCAGCGCCACGAAACGTCCCGACCCGGGTCCGGCCATCCGGCACACTTCTTCGACGTTCTGCCTGGCGCGCAGATTGATCTCGTGCAACTGCTTGGCGCGCTCCGGGCCGATCCAACTGACGATCGTCCACTGATCCCCCGGCGCGCCCGGTTTCGCGAGATACCCCTGCCACACCTGAATCGCCGCCTGGCATTCCTTCGTCACCGCCTCCAGACGCGCCAGCGCCTCGGCGCGCGGCTTCTGCCGGTCCGCCTTCCAGCGCGACACCAGTTCCATCGCTCGATCCAGGCTGTCCATTGTTGTTGTCTCCATGTTCATGAGGGGAGGAACGCGGCGGTTTTCCGCGGTCCGGTTCATTTATTTTGGGACATGGTTCCGGCACTGACAAGGCGAACGCGCACAAAAATAAACCGCCCGTCCGCCGAACTTGCGCCCGGTCGGGACGCTCGGTGCCGGACCAGCTTCGCCTCGGGCAGCGGGCGCTTGCCGGCGAGCCGGATGGTCAGGATTCCCGCCAGGCATGCTAGAGGCCGCCGCGCAGCCGCAGCTCGCGCGGATCGGGATGCAGGTAGGTCTGTCCGGCGATGTCGCGGTCGGGCCGGCGCCGGAAGTGATGCCGCAGCAGCGTCACCGGCGCGAGCCGCAGCGCTTCGCCGCGCCGGTAGGCGTGGATCAGTTCCAGCAGCTCGGCCTTGTCCGCCGCGTTCAGATTCTCTTTCAGACGGCCCACGAGGTGCATGAGTACCTTGGCATGCCGCGCCGGCGTCGCCGGCCGTTGCAGCGCCGCCATCAGCCGGGAAATGTAATCTCGCGCCAGCGCCTTCGGGCGGCGGCTGCCGGCCTGCGCCACCAGCCGGTCGAGCGCGCGGCAGGCTTCGACGTCATGCGCCATGAGCGTGAGTTTGTGCCGGGCGTGAAATTCCACGAGGCGGCCCGCGGTCAGGCCGCGGGCGAGCAGTTCCTGCCAGCGCCGGTAAACGAACACGCGCTCGATAAAATTTTCCCGCAGTCGCGGATCGCCGAGCCGGCCTTCCTCTTCCGCCGGCAGCCACGGCTGCGCGGCGAGAAACGCATCGGCGTAAATTCCGCGGCCGCGCTTCGCCGGCGCGCCGGCGAACGGATAAACCTTGACGCGCTCCAGGCCGCAACTCGGCGACTTGCTTTTGAAGATGTAGCCGCTGATGTCGTCGAGAACGCGCGCCTGTTTCCGGCCGTAGGCGGCGAGTTTCTCTGTCACGTCGATATCCGGATCCTCGATCCCGACGGCGCGCGGCTTTGCCGGCGAACCCGTCAGCCGTATCGGCGGACGCGGGACGCCGAGCCCGATGGCGACTTCCGGACACACGGGAACCCATTCAAAGAACCGGCCCAGCGTGCCGGTCAGAAAACTGTCGTGCTGGTGATTGCCGTCGTAGCGCACCTTCTGGCCCAGCAGGCAGCTGCTGATGCCGATACGAATCCGGGAATCGTGACCGTGCGAGGATGTCATGACCTTCTCGACCGCGTGGGCGTCGAGGTCATTCTAAATCAGATCTGGGAGCAACGCTGGTCGGGGAACACAAATTCGCCGGGAGCGAAAAAGCGCGCGGCTTCGGCCGCGCGCCTTGCCGGCTTGTCTGAAACTCAGAAACGGAAATACAGTCCGAGCGACAGCACCGGATACCATTTGAAGTTGCTCAGGTCGGACTCGGCCTTCTTGCGTTCCTGCTCCAGATCCGAAGTCAGTCCCGCGGCCGCGCCGCTCGCGGTCAGGCTCAGTTTGGGTGAACCCTGGTAAAGCACGCCGAGATCGGCGGACAGGCCGAACTTGCTGCCCGGACGGTTGCCCCAGCCGAGCCCCAGGTACGGCGAGGTCTTGTCAAACGTGAGCTTGCCCGCCAGCGTGCCCACCTGCGACGCGGTGTAGGTGTTGCCGTTGATGGTATAGGTCGAGCCGGCAGAGGGCTTGCCGGTCAGCTTCAGTTCATTGTTGTTGTACAGCACCCCGCCGGTGAAACGAAACGCGCCGGTGAATGGATGGTAATTGGCCAGCAAGCCCGCCGACTGGAGTTCGTACTTGAAGTCGTAATCGATGCCGTTGGCGCTGTCGGTGGTTTTATAGTTATAGGAATTGAGGCCGAGGCCCACGCTGAATTTTTCGCTCAGCGACTTCGACAGTTCGACGCCGAGACCCAGCGTGCCGGCCTTGGGGTTCACACCCCAGTCATCGCCGGTGGCGGCGAGGGAAGACGCGGCGCAAAGGATTAACGTCGGGACAAGACATGTCACAAGAAATCTTTTATTCATGGTGGCTCCCTGCGAGCTGTGGTCCGGTATTTCCAATCGTATGGTCCTGATCGCCTCGAACCGCGGTCCGGGCGTCTCCTTAGTAACTTAGTCGATATCCGAACCCCCGCAAGCCGGCGCGGTCCGGGCACGGCGGCGCTATCGGACCTGACCCGCCCGGGTGCTACAGTTGTTGCATGATCATCCCGCAGTTGGTGGGACACCGGGGCTATCCCCGGCATTACCCGGAGAACACCCTGATCGGCATCGAAGCCGCGGTGGCCGCCGGCGCGCGGTTCGTCGAGGTGGACGTGCAGATCTCCCGCGACCGCGTGCCGGTGCTGTTTCACGACGACGATCTGCGGCGCCTGTGCGACGCGGACGGCAAAATCCACGATTATCCCTACGACGAGCTGTGGGCGTTCCACGTCGCGGAGCGGAAAAAATTCGGCGACCGTTTCAACGACGTGCACGTCACCCGCCTGGCCGAACTCGGACATTTCCTGCAGCGCCATCCGGACGTCACCGCCTTCGTCGAACTCAAACGATCGAGCCTCGAACGCTTCGGCGTCGAGACGATGCTGAACCTGGTGCGGCGCGCGCTCAAGCCGGCGCTCAGGCAGTGCGTGCTGATTTCCTACGCCCTGGAAGCGCTGCTCACGGCGCGCCGCGACGGTTGGCGGCGGATCGGTGTGGTCATCGATCGCTGGGAGGAACGGCGGCAGGAAATCATCGCCGCCATCCAGCCGCAGTTTCTGTTCTGCGACGTCGACGGTCTGCCGCGCCAGGGAGAGCTGCGGATACCGGGCGCGAAGCTGGTGATCTTCGAGGTAGCGGAACCGCGCACGGCGCTGGAGCTGACGGCGCGCGGCGTGGATTTCATCGAGACCTTCGCCGTCGGCGAAATGCTCCGGGAACTGGCGCGTCTTTCGGACGCCGGCTGATGGCGGCGGAACATTACGACGTCGTGGTCATCGGCGGCGGCATCCACGGCGCGGGCGCGGCCCAGGCCGCCGCGGCCGCGGGTCATTCGGTATTGCTGATCGAGCGCACGGCGCTGGCGAGCGGCACCTCCAGCCGTTCGAGCAAACTCATCCATGGCGGCTTGCGCTATCTCGAAAGCGCCCGGTTCGGACTGGTGCGCGAGTCGCTGCGCGAGCGTGAAATCCTGCTGCGCATCGCGCCGGACCTGGTGCACCGGGTTCCGTTTTTCATTCCCGTTTACGACCACAGCCGCCGCCCGCCGTGGATGATCCGCGCCGGACTCGGTCTCTATGCCGTGCTCGGCGGACTCGCGCGCCAGGCGCGTTTCGCCACCCTGCCGCGCGCGCACTGGAGCGGACTCGACGGGCTCGATACGCGCGGTCTGCGCGCGGTGTTCCGTTACGAGGACGCGCAGACCGACGACGCGCTGCTGACGCAGGCGGTGATGCGCTCGGCGCAGCAACTCGGCGCCGAGCTGCGCTGCCCGGCGAACTTTCTTTCGGCCAAACGGAGCGGCGACGTCTTCGTGGTGCATTTTCTCGAGCGCGGGGCGGAACGCGTGTGCCGCGCGCGCACCCTGGTGAACGCCGCCGGCGCGTGGGCCAACACGGTGCTGGAGCGCGTCACGCCGCGCCCGCCGCTGGTGCCGGTGGATCTGGTGCAGGGCGCGCATATCCTCGTCGGCGCGCAAACCCGGCAAGGCGTTTATTACGTCGAAGCGCCGCGGGACGGACGCGCGGTGTTCGTCATGCCGTGGAAGAAACATACCCTGGTCGGCACGACCGAGACTGCTTATGACGGCGATCCCGCGGCGGTGCACGCGCTGCCCCAGGAAATCGATTATCTGCAGGAAACGCTGCGGCACTATTTCCCGGCGCAGCGCGCCCCGCTGCTCGACAGCTTCGCCGGATTGCGCGTGCTGCCGCACGGCCCCGGACCGGCGTTCCGTCGCTCGCGCGAAACCATCCTGCATCCGGACCAGCGCGAACGCGCGCGGCTCGTGACCGTTTACGGCGGCAAGCTCACCGGTTACCGCGCCACCGCGGCCAAAGTGATGCGCCTGCTGCAAAAAACGCTTCCCGAACGTGCGCCGCGCGCCGACACTTCGTCCCTGCGGCTTTCGCCGTAAGCACCGGCCGATCGCGCGTCCACGGCTGAAATCCGTCTTTCCCGGCCGGGAAACTGCATCGACAATGTTTCCAAACTCCTTGCTGCACAAGCCATTTTTGCATACGCGAAAAAGCGTGCTTGTCAGCGCCGCGTGGCTTGCAGAAAATGACGCGAAAATCCGGGCTTTCAGGCCATTCCAGGGGCGGCATGAACATTTTCGTGGGCAATCTTCCGGCGACCGTTTCAGCGGAGGATTTGCGTCAATTGTTCGGCGATTACGGCACGATCATCAACGCCATCGTCATGCGCGACACCGCCTCCGGCCTGCCGCTGGGTTACGGTCACGTGTATCTGGTGCCGGAACCGGCCGCCTACCAGGCCATCCTGAACCTGGACAAGTCCCTGCTCAACGGCAGCCGCCTCGCGGTGCGCGAATGCGTTTACCGCGCGCGTCCGGAACGGCGCATCAAACGCCAATCCTGGCGGAGCATGGAACGGCGCGTGGCTGGCGCGCGGCGTCATAACGGCCACGACCTCTCGCCGGCCACGCCCTGGCGGCAAAACACCGGCTAGTCCGGCGCTCAGCCAAAAACCCGCTGCATCGTCCAGTAGAAGCCGACCGCCGCGATCACGCTCGAAAGCGGGCGCACGACGCGCGCGTGATACCAGCGTTTGCGCATCCACCACAGGCCGACCAGCAGATACGCCAGCGTGATCACGCTCAGCTGGCCCAGCTCCACGCCGAGGTTGAACGTCAGCAGCGCGGTCAAAAATTCCGAGCGCGGCAGGCCGATCTCGGCGAGCACACCGGCGAAACCCATGCCGTGCAACAGACCGAAGCCGAACACCACGAAGGCGCGCCACGGTTTCAGTTCCGACGTGACCATGTTCTCGATCGCTACGTACACGATGGAGGCGGAGATCAGCGGCTCCACGATCGCCGGCGACAGCGAGATGATCCCGTAAATGGAAAGGCCGAGCGTGATGGTGTGCGCCACCGTGAACGACGTGACTTGGATCAGCAGCGGCTTCCACTTCGCGCTGAGCAAAAAGAGACCGAGCACGAACAGAATATGATCCAACCCCTTGGGCAGGATATGCGTGAATCCGAGCAGGGTATATTGCTGCACGACCTCGGCGCGCGAGACGGTCTTCGTCTCCCCGGCGAGCGGATACGGCTCGCTCCGGGTTCCTTCCTTGAGCCAGAACGCCGTCATGCCTTCGTGCCCTTCCCTTTGCAAACGCAGCACGCTGGAGCCGAACTCCGGCGCGTAGGTCCAACGGAACTCGCGGGCGCCGGCGGGAACCGCGCCGCTCAGACGCAGCGTGCTCAGGCGCGCGCGCTGCAGGTCGCCGACGTCCGGCACCTCGACCGACTCGAGCACCGGGCCCGCGCGCGCGCCGTCGAATTCAATCGTGATGCCGCCGAGATAAGCGGCGGAGAAATCCCGGAGGCGCGCCTTCAGTTGCTCCGCGGGCAGCGCGCGAAGTTGATTGTAGGTGCGGGCATTCGGCGACTCATTAGTATCAGTATGCTTCGGACTGACGCCGGCGAGCAGCGCCTCCATGTTGGCGGAGATGTCGACCTGATAGCGGCCGTCGGCCGTGAACGTAACCGTCACGATCGCCGGGCGGATTTCGTGCGCCGTCGACGCGAACGGCCAGCCCAGCGCCGTCAGCGCGAACAGGAGAATCCGGAATCGACGTTTCTTCATGGCGCCACGCAAGCGGGTCCCGCATTGAGGACGTTCAAACAGGCTGTGTTATGCTTGCACCGCTTCGGCTTCCACCGCAGGCCAGTCCACACCGCCATGCTCTCCCGAAAACCGCGTCAGTCTACTGTAAAAATTGTGCGCCGGCTCGCGGCGCTCTTCTGTTCCGCCTTCCTGGTCACGACGGTCCACGCCCACGATTTCTGGATCGAACCCGAGAGTTTCCGTCCGGCGACCGGGCAGAAAGTTCCCGTACACCTGTACGTGGGCATGGACTTCAAGGGCGAACCGGTGCCGTACATTCCGGAATGGTTCGAGCGCTACGTCCAGGTCTCGGCGCAGGGAGAAACGCCGGTCGCCGGCTTGCCGGGCGACGACCCGGCCGGCGCGGTGTCGGCGGCGGCGGGCCTGAACGTGATCGGCTACCGCAGCGCCCGGTTTTCGGTCAGTTTCGATACCGCGGAGGAGTTCGAAAAATACCTGATCAAGGAGGGACTGGAGCGGAACCTGGCGCTGCTGAAACGGGGAAAATCGTCGCCGGGGAAAATCACGGAAAATTATTACCGCTGCGCCAAGGCGCTGCTCGTGAACAGTAATGCCACGACGCCGGCGGACCGGGTGCTGGGTTTCCGCATCGAGCTGATCGCGGAAAAAAGCCCGTATGCCGGCCCGGGGCCGATACCCTTCCGCCTGCTGTATGAAGACCGGCCGCTCGCTGGCGCGCTGGTGGTCGCCTTCAACAAGGCGGCGCCGCTCGACAAGCTCCGCGCGCGTACCGACCGCGACGGGCGCGTCATGTTCACGTTCCCGCGCCCGGGCATCTGGCTCGTGACCGCCGTGCACATGATCCCGGCGCCGCGCGGCACCGGCGCGCAATGGGAAAGCATCTGGGCCTCGCTCAGCTTCGAACGGCCGGAGGGAAAACCATGAGCAAGCCGAAGCTGCTGCTGTCGTGGTCGAGCGGCAAGGACAGCGCCTGGACGCTGCACGTCCTGCGCGCGCAGGATCGCTACGACGTTGTCGGTCTTGTCACCACCGTGAACGAAAATTTTTCGCGCGTGGCGATGCACGGCGTGCGCGAAGAACTGCTCGCGGCGCAGACCGACGCCGCCGGCGTGCCGCTGTGGCGCGTGCCACTACCGCATCCGTGCCCGAACGCGGAATATGAAAAGCGCATGCGCGCGCTGATCGAACGCGCCACGGCGGCCGGCGTCACGCACATGGCCTTCGGCGATCTGTTTCTCCAGGACATCCGCGCCTACCGCGAAAAACAGCTCGCCGACACCGGCATCGCGCCGGTGTTTCCGCTCTGGGGTCGTGGGACGATGGAACTCGCGCGTGAGATGGTGCGCGCCGGATTGCGCGCGAAACTGAGTTGTGTGGACCCCAAGCACTTGCCGCGTGAATTTGCCGGACGCACGTTCGATGACTCGTTGCTGGACGAACTGCCGGCAGGCATCGATCCCTGCGGGGAATACGGCGAGTTTCACAGCTTCTGCTGCGCCGGGCCGATGTTCCGCCGGTCCATCGCCGTGCAAACCGGCGAAGTGGTGGAACGCGACGGCTTCGTCTTCGCCGACCTCGTTCCGGGATAAACGACGCGTCGCACCAGGAGGCACCGATGAAAATTTTTTCGTTGCTGGCGTCAGGACTGACGTGTTGCTGCATCACTCTCGCCGCGACCGCCGCCGAATGGCTCGGTCCGGACGAGAAAGTTTCGGGAACATACGGCTCGAAACAGCTGGAACAATTGCTGGAGCAAAACAAGCCGGCCAAGGACGAAAACATTAAAGTCGTCCCGCTGTCCCGCAACGCGCGCTCGTCGAACGTCCTGGTGCAGGTGCGTGACCGCGAACCGCTGCACCGGCACATCGACAGCGACATCACCGTGTTCCTGCTGCGCGGCGCAGGCGACATGCGCATCGGCCAGGAGACGCGCCCGGTCAAGGCCGGCGACGTCATTCACATCGAGCGCGGCGCGATTCATGCCTACGTCAACCGCGGGCCGGAACCGGCCGCGGCGCTGGTCGTCTACAGCCCGGCGCCCGGCCCGAAGGATCGGGTACTGGTGGAAGAGAAAAAGTAGTCAGCGTATTCCGAGCGCGCGATCCATTTCCGCGCGCCAATCTTTGTAACGACGCATCAGTTCCGGATTCGGATTTGGCGCAAACGAGTCGCCCGGTTTTTCCTGCGGCCAGTTTCCCGGAAAACCGGCGAGCAGGTACGCCGTTCCGCGCGCCGTGGCCTCATGTTCCGCCGGCCGGTGCACCGGCAACCCGCTCAAATCGGCCAGCCGCCGGCACAGCCCGTCCAGACGGGCCAAGCCGCCGGTGACAAGCAGGCGCCCGGGCGCCGGCGAAATTTTCTGCATGACTTCCAGATTCGTCTGCAACAGAAACGCCACGGACTCGGCGACCGCGCAGACCTTTTGCCACGACTCACCGTCTCCGATCAGGCGCGAGGCAAAATCCGCCACCCAGAACGGCGCCCCCAGGCCGCCGACGCCGTTGAGAAAAATCGGAATATCGCCCTCGCGTGCGAGCCACACCGGCAGCTGCGCTTCTAGGTTTTGCAGTTGCCATTTCTGTTCCGCCCATTCCAGTGCCGCACCCGCGCCGTTCACCGTGCCTTCGAGCACGTACACCGAGCGCTCCGGGTCGTGATAGACCATGCCGGCGAGAAGTCCGCCAGCCTCCGGCAACTGGTTGAACACGCGCTGGATGAATGCGCCGGTGCCCATATTGATGTAGGCCGCGTCCGGCGACGGGGCGCCGAGCGAGAACAGCGCCGCCGACTGATCGCCCGTGGCGACCGTCATTGGAATGCGGCGTTCATTCACGGACAGCGCGCCGAAAGAATGGCGCGTGGCGACACAACGCGGAAGTGTTTCCGCCGGGACTCCGAAAAGCTCCAGCAGCCACGGGTCCCAGTCCTGCGTGCGGAAATTCCACAGCAGCGTGCGCGAGGCATTGGCGGGATCGGCAACAAACGGTTTTTCCTCGAGCAGACGGAACAGCAGGAAACTCGCCAGCGGGCCCATGGCGAGGCGGCCTTCGCGCCGGGCCGCGGCCACGTCCGGCAAGTGGTCGAGGCACCAGCGCAACTTGGAAGCGCCATAATGCGCCGACAACATCAGTCCCGTGCGCCGATGAATCTCTTCCCGTTGCGGCGAAAACGACGCGAGCCACTGGTGCGCGCGTCGGTCCTGCCAGCTGATGACGGGCGACAGCGCCGCGCCGGTGCGCCGGTCCCAGCAGACGATGCTCGAACGCTGCGTGGCGATGCCGGCGCCGGCGATGCGATCGGCGCGACCGCCGAGAGACGCAACCGCTTCCGCGATCGAGTCCTGAAGCGAGGCCACCAGTTCTTCCGGGTCCTGCTCCACCCGATCCGGCGGCGATACATGGACGCCGACTTCACGCAGCGAGCCGGCGTGCAACGCGCCGCGGCCGTCGAACGCCAGCGCGCGGCTCGCATGTCCGCCTTGGTCGATACAGAGATAAAACGTGTCTTGCGCGGCGGACGCGGCGTTCACGCGGCGGGAAGATGCCGGTGCCAGTCGTAGTCGCCGGCGGCGCTCACCAGGAACCACGGATTCAGCAGCGACGGCTTGTTATAGATCAGCGGCTTTCGATGGAGATCGGTCACGCGCCCGCCGGCGGCCTCGACCACGCATTGCGCCGCGGCCGTGTCCCACTCCATGGTCGGGCCGAGACGCGGATACACGTCGGCCGCGCCTTCCGCGACCAGACACAGCTTGAGCGCGCTGCCCATGCTGACCACGTCGTGCTCGCCGAGGTTCCTGAGAAACGCCTCGGTTTCCGGACCGGCGTGCGAACGGCTCGCCACCACGATCGGTTTGCCGCCGTCGAAGCGGCGCGCGCGCACCGGTTGCCGCTCGCCGCCGCCTTTCTGCTTGTACGCGCCGCGCCCGGCGCAGGCGAAATAGGTGAGCGCCGGCACCGGCACGTATACCACGCCCAGCACCGGCCGGTCGCCTTCTATCAGAGCGATGTTCACCGTGAACTCGCCGTTGCGGTTGATGAATTCCTTGGTGCCGTCGAGCGGGTCGACGAGCCAGAAACGTTTCCAGCCGGCGCGCGCGGCGTAATCGATCTTGGCCGATTCCTCCGACAGCACCGGGATATCCGGCGTCAGCGCCTGAAGCCGCGCGGCGATGATCTCGTGCGCGGCGCGATCGGCTTCGGTCAGCGGCGAGCGGTCTTCCTTCTGCTCCACCTTGAACTCGCGTTCGTATACGTCGAGGATGCGCCGGCCGGCTTCGCGCGCGATATCGCACACCGGTTCCAGGTGGTCGCAGGGATTGAAATCCACCATGGGTTCAGCGTCCGGCCGCGAGCCGGTCGCGCACCAGGAACAGCCCGGCGATGGAGCGCGCCTCGGTGCAGTCTTCCAGCGCGCACAGTTCGGTCAGGCGGTCGAGCGACCACGGCACGACTTCGATCGTCTCCGGCTCGTCGCCCTCGAGGCGTTCGGGGTACAGGTCCTGCGCCAGCACCAGGTGCGTGGCGTGGTCGATGGCGCCGGGCGCGAGCGTCACCGATTTCAGATACGTCAGCCGCCGCGCGCCGTAGCCGATCTCCTCCATGATCTCGCGGTTGGCCGCCTCGATGACCGACTCGCCCTCTTCGACGCGCCCCTTGGGCAGCGCCAGTTCATAGCGGTCCACGCCG
>DAIDLH010000128.1 GCA_027449605.1 Candidatus Muproteobacteria bacterium
CACATCGACGGGCGCGATACCTTCTTTCAGCAGCGCGATGGCGCGTTCGCGCCGTCGTTGCAACTCCTCTGGGCTTCCGGCAGGTCTCATGGGGCACCTCCTGTCCAGAGGATAGGACATTATTTATGCAGAAATCAATAAGTACATATGAAGACCCTATGGGCCTAACAAACGCTTCGAGTGGGACACTCCAACAGCCCGCGTAGGGCGCAATAGCGCAGCGTATTGCGCCGCATGTGCTGCACAACGTAATCAACTCGGTGATTTGCGAGCCAGCAACCGGTTGATGTCTTCGAGGTCCTGTTCCTGCAAGGTGCCGGCCGCGGCCTTGAGGCGCAGGCGGCCGAGCAGGTAATCGTAGCGCGCCTGGGACAGATCGCGGCGCGTGAGGAACAGCTCGCGCTGCGCGTTGAGCACGTCCACGCCGGTGCGCACGCCGCGCTCGTAGCCGATCACGGTGGATTCGAGCGCGCGTTCGTTCGAGCCGCGCGCCTGTTCCAGCGCCTGCACGCGCGCCATGCCGTTGGTGACGGCGAGATACGACTCGCGCACTTGTTGCGCCACCTGCCGCCGCGTCTGATCCAGCCGCTGGTTCGCTTCCTCGAAGCGCGCCGCCGATTCGCGCACCTTGGAGGAAATGCCGCCGCCCTGATACAGCGGCATCTGGAATTGCAGGCCGATCTGGTTGGTGGTACTTTCGATGGCGAAGCCCTGCACGCTGCCGCCGGCGTCGGAATAGGCGCGCGAGGCGACCAGGTCGAGCGTGGGCTGATGCCCGCCGCGGCTCTTCTCGACTTCCTGGCGCGCGATTTCCACCGTTTCCTGCTGCGATTTGATGCGCTGGTTGGCGTTGACCGCGGTTTCCACCCAGCGGTTCATGTCCGCCGGTTCCGGCGCCTGCAATTCGAGTTTTGCTTCGAGCCGCGCCAACGGGCCGGGTTCGGCGCCGGTCAGTATCCGCAGCGCTTCTTTTTTGACTTCGAGAAAATTGGCCGCCGCGATCTGTTGCGCCGCGACGATGTCGTAGCGCGCCTGCGCTTCGTGCACGTCCACGAGCGTGGCGTTGCCGACGGCGAAATTGCGCCGCGCGAGCACGAGCTGCTTGCCGATCGCGTCCTTTTCCAGCACCACGTAATCGAGCGCGTCCTGCGCCGCGAGCACGTCGAAGTAGGCCTGACTGGCGCGCAGGATCAGATCCTGCCGCGCCAGTTCCAGTTCGAACTCGGACTGGTTGGCGCCGGCGAGCCCCTGGGCGTAGCCGGCGAAGTTCTGTTTGCGGTACAGCGGCTGGGTGAGCTGAACGGCATAGGTGTCGGTGCCGTAACGATAGGTGTTGTTGACGCTCGGTGTGATGACCCGTTGATCGCTTTCCGATTTGGAGGCGGAGAGGCCGAGCGATGGCAACAGCAGCGAGCGCCCCTGCGGGGCTTTTTCGATGCCGGCCTGATGACCCGCCCGGGCCGCCAGCCACGCGGAGTCATTGGTCTGCGCCTGACGATAGAGATCGAGCAGATCGCCGGCGTGAACCGGAGCGCTGAAGGTAAGAGTTCCTAACAAAATGAACATCGGCACGAAACTCCCTCTCCCTACGGGAGAGGGCGGGTTTGTAGGGTGGGCATCGCCCACCAACACGGCTTCGCCAACGGTTCGACGGTGGGCGGTGCCCACCCTACGTCTATTTTGAGATGGGTTCGTCATAATGTCGTTGCCCCTTTGGCGCGTGCGCGGCGCCGGCGCACGCGCCAGTTCTCCACCAGCGAATACACCGCCGGCACCACCACCAGCGTGAGTAGGGTGGAGGAGATCATGCCGCCGACCACCACCAGCGCCAGCGGACGGTTGCTTTCCACGCCCGGTCCGAGTCCGATCACCGCCGGCGTCATGGCGGCGATGACCGTGAGCGAGGTGATCAGCACCGGCCGCATCCGGTGCGGGCAGGCTTCGCTCAAGGCGTCGTTCACGCTCCGGCCCTGCGCGCGGTACTGGTTGGTCAGGTCCACCAGCAGAATGGAATTTTTCGCGACCAGGCCCATGAGCAGGATCATGCCGATCATGGAGAAAATATTGAGCGTCGCCTCGGTCCAGAACGACGCGATCCACAGCGCCGCCACGCCGCCGATGATGGCGAGCGGCTGCGCCACCATGACCATGAGCGGTTGCAGCAGCGAGTTGAACTGGCTCGCCAGCACCATGTAGATCATGATCAGCGCCATGCCGAAGGCGAACAGCACGTAGCCGCCGGTGCGCGCGAATTCCTCCGCCTGACCGGTGAAGGCGATGGTATAGCCGGCCGGCAGGATTTCGGCGCCGATCTTCTTCACCGCCTCCGTGGCCGCGCCGAGCGGCAGCGTTTCGAGGCTGCCGTAAATGAACCCGGCGTACTGGCGGTTGCGGCGCGTGATCACCGACGGGCCGAGACCTTCCTCGACCCTGGCCAGCGAATCGAGCCGCACCAGGTCGCCGACGCGGTTCTTGACGTAAATCCGCTTGAGGTCGTCCACGCTGGCGCGCGTGACCGGTTCCGTCTGCAAGCGGATCTTGTAGCGCTCGCTCTGGTCCTTGAAATCGGCGATGTCGACGCCGCCGGTCATGGTGTTGAGCGTCAGCGCCACGTCCTGCGCGCTTACGCCGAGCTGCGCCGCGCGCTCGCGGTCGATGATCAGCCGCACCTCGGGCAGGTCGAGCTTGAGGTCCTTGTCGAGCTTGGCCATGCCCTGGAGGCGGCCGAGGCGCGTCACCATTTCATCCGACAGCTGGTCGATCTTCTGCAGGTCCGGACCCTGAATGACGAACTGCAACGGCTCGCTGCGCTGGCCGGAGATGAAGCTGATCGGCGCGATGAAGGCCTGTATCCCGGGAATGGCGTTGAGGTCGTGGCGCAGCTCGCGCATCACGTCGGCCTGCGACAGTTTGCGCTGGTCGCGCTCGCGCAGCCGCACGAACAGCTGCCCGGAATTGACCTGGCCGACGTCGCCCAGGCCGACGGCGGTGAAGTAGCTGGCCACCTCGGGACGCTGCGACAGGACTTTCTCGATCTCGCCGATCTTGGCCGAGGTGTAGTCGAGGTTGGAACCGAGCGGCGTCTGCGCGCTGATCATGAAACGCGACTCGTCCTCCTCCGGCACGAAGGTCTTGCCCACCTGCGCGAAGAAGAAGGCGCTCGACAACACCACCAGCGTCGCCACGCCGATCACTTTCCAGCGGTGCGCGATGGTCACGCGCAGCAGCCGGCGGTACAGGTTTTCCAGCCGGACGTAGGCGCCTTCGAGCGTCCGGTACACCGGGCCGGTGTGATCCGGCAGGGTGAGGAAGCGCGAACACAGCATCGGCGTGAGCGTGAGTGACACCCACAGCGAGGCCAGCACGCCGATGGTGACCACCAGCGCGAACGAACTCAGGAAGCGCCCGAGGATGCCGCTGATGAACGCGACCGGCAGGAAGATCGACACCAGCGTCAGCGTCGAGGCGAGCACCGCGAACACCACCTGTCCCGATCCGAGTATCGACGCCTTCTCGATGTCCTCGTGCTCCTCCTCGCGGTGCCGGAAGATGTTTTCCAGCACCACGATCGCGTCGTCGACCACCACGCCGATCAGCAGCAGCATGCCGAGCAGCGTGATCTTGTTCAGCGTGTAGCCGGCGAAGTACATCACCGCGAAGGTAGCGAACAGCGACACCGGGATGGCGGTGGCGATGATGATCGTGGAGCGGCCGCTCTTGAGAAACAGGAACACCATGACCGCCGCGAACAGCGTGCCCAGCAGCAGATGTTCCTGCAGCGCCTCGATGGACTGGCGGATGCTGGTCGAGTCGTCGGACGAATACTGGATCGTCAGCCCCGGCGGCAGCGCCGGGCGGATTTCCTTCTCGACGCGGTCCTTGACCGCCTCGACCACCGCCACGGTGTTCGCGCCGCTGGTCTTGACCACGCCGAGGCCGACGGCGGGCCGGGTGTTGAAGCGCGCCAGCTTGCGCGCGTCCTCCAGGCCGTCCTCGACCTTGGCCACGTCGCGCAGGTACACCGGCGCGCCCTGGCGGTAGGCGACGACGAGCCGGTTCATCGCCTTGACCGTTTCGAACTCGGCGTCGAACTTGATCAGCAGCTCGCGGTTCCGTCCCTGGAGGAAACCGCCGGGGATCGAGATGTGTTCGCGCGCGAAGGCGTTGCGCACGTCGAGCGGCGAGAGATTGAAGGCGTGCAGGCGTTCGTTGTCGAGCCAGATGCGGATGGTGCGCTTGATCTGCCCGCCGATCTGCACGTCGCCCACGCCGCTGATGGTTTCGAGCCGCGGCTTGATGACTTCGTCGGCGTAGGTGTTGAGCTGTTGCAGCGTGCGGTCGCCCTGCAGCGCCAGCCAGATCACGGCGTTGGCGCCGACCTCGACCTTGCGCACCACCGGCGGGTCGGTGTCGTCCGGCAGCCGCTTGACGATCGCGTCGACCTTGGCCTTGACCTCCTGGTAGGCGACGTCGAGGTTTTTTTCGAGCTCGAACTCGATGCCCACCACCGAGACGCCGAGCGCGGAGCTGGAGATGATCGACTTGACGCCGGGAACCTGGTTGCAGGCTTCCTCGATGACGTCGGTGACGTTCTTGTCGATGATGTCCGGATCGGCCCCTTGCAGGGTCGTGGTGACCGTGACCGCCGGGAAATCCACCTTGGGGAAGCGGTCGAGGCCGAGGCGCGTGAAACCGATGATGCCGAACAGGATCAGCACCAGGCTCACCATCAGCGTGAACACGTGGCGCTTGATGGAAAATTCCGGCAGCGTCACGGCGCGGCGCCCGTCTGGCCGGACGCCGGCGCGGCGTTGCGCACGCTGACCTTGGCGTCGTCGCTCAGCAGCGTGGCGCCGTCGACCGCGACGGTCCAGCCCGGTTCGACGCCTTCGAGAATTTCAACCATGCCCTCGCGCTGGATGCCGGTCTTGACCGGGTGCGCGTGCGCGACGTTGTCCGAGATCGAATAGACCACGGCGCCGGCGGGCCGCAGCACGATCGCCTGTTCCGGCGCCACCGGCATGCGGCGATGGATTTCGAGCGTCACTTCGCCGCGCACGCTGCCGGCCGGGCGCCAGCCGGCGGGATTCTTCACCTCGGCGATCACCTCGACGGTCTGGGTCATGGTGCTGAGCGCCGGGCGGATTTCGCGTATCACGCCGGTGGTTTTCTTGCCGTCCTCGAAGTTGGTCAGGGTGACCGGCTCGCCGATCTTGAGGCGGCGCACGATGTCGAGCGGAAACGGCAGGCGTATATAAAAGGTACGCGCCAGATCGCGCGTGGGATCGTAAGTGTCCGCCTTGCCGACCCAGGTTTCGGAGCCGACCGCGCTTTCCGTGAGCGGCAGGTCGCGCGTAACGACTTGCGCCGTGGTGATGTTGACGATCTTCTCCGGCGGCTTCGGTTCTTCCTTTTTCCCGCAACCGACGGCGGCGATGAACGACAGCAACACGACCCACAGAATCGGACGGCTCATGGAGTTATTCCTTGTGTTGAGCGGAGGAGGACGCGCCGTTTTTGCCGGCGCGCCTGAGATTTTTCACGGCGCTGTCGGACAAAATGCCGCGCAGCAGGATGTCAACGACCAAGCCGCTGTAGCGTTTTGGATCATGGGCAAACTTTACGTCGGGAAAATGCCGCAGGACTTCCTGGGACTCGAAGAAGAACACCATGGCGCCGATGAGCAGGGTGGCGATCATGGCCGGGTCCATGTCGGCGCGCAGTTCGCCGCGCGCCTGGCCGGTGCGCAGGATTTCCACCAGCTGCGCGAAGTTGTCGCCGAAAACCTTTTCCGCGAGGTCGCGGCCCTGGCGCTCGCCGTCCTTGAGCAGCTCGCGCAGGATCAGGCGCGTGACTTCGCCGTGCTCGAACATGCTGGCGATCTGTTTGCGGGCGAAATTGGCCAGTCGTTCCGGCAGCGTTCCGGTTTCGACGAACAGTTCCTGCAGGTATTGCGTGGAATCGCGGCAGGCGACGCGGAGGACCGCCAGATAAAGCGCCTTCTTGGAGCTGAAATGATGAAAAATATTCGCCTTGCTGACGCTGGCGCGCTCGGCGATAGTGTTCATCGAGACGGCGTCGAAGCCGTGTTTGGCGAACAGCGCTTCGGCCGCCGTGAGGATGCGTGCCGTGGCGTCGCCGGCCGGGCGCGTGGGCGTGGATTCGGTCATGCCGGAAACCATTTTCCCTTCTGTTGCCTAATGATCTGGACCGTCTTAGGATACGACTGACCGACCGGTCAGTCAGTGAATAATAGCGCCGGATGAAGGGCGCCGCAATCGGCGAGAAGCAGGGCGGAAAGAAGCCGGTCGCCGGCATGGAGACAATGCGGAATGACACAGCGGTGGGAACGGGCTGTTCCGACAGGCTTCGCCTGCGACGGGCGCAGGGCGCCAGGGGTTTCATTTGCCCGTGGTCTGCCGTGGTCCATTGTCCTGTCTCTGCTTCTTCTTCCGACGCCGTTTTCCCGGGCGGAGGCGGCGACGGTGCTGAGCTGGGAAGCCTGCGTCGAGGAGGCCGCCGCCAACAATCCCGACCTGCGCGCCGCGCGCGCCGGTCTGGATGCGGCGGGCTTCAGCGCCGAAGGCGCGTACAGCGGTTATCTCCCGCAGTTGTCCGCCGGCGCCGCTTACACCGATACCTCGGGATCGGCGGCCGCGACGACGTCGGACACGACTTACAGCACTTCGGTTTCGCTCAGCCAGAACCTGTTCGCCGGATTTCAGGACCGCGCCAAGGTCGCGCAGGGCGCGGCCAACCGCGACGCCTCCGCGGCCAGCCTCGCCGCGGCCAAGGCGAAGCTGAGCCAGGACCTCAAGTCCGCGTTCGTCGGTCTCCGCTACGCCCAGGACAACGTCAGCCTGACGGAAAACATCGCCAAGCGCCGGGAGGAAAATCTGCGTCTGGTCGAGTTGCGCTTCGAGAGCGGAAACGAGAACAAGGGTTCGTATCTGCTGACCAAGGCGTCGCTGGCGCAGGCGCGTTACGACAATCTGCAGGCGCAGCAGGGCCTGGCTTCGGCGCAGGCGCAGCTCGATCGCGTGCTGGGTCGCGGCGAGACGGAGGGGCTGGAGGTTCGCGGCGACGTTCCGCTCGCCGAACCCGGGAAAGCGCCGGACTTCCGGCAACTGGCGCGCGAGGTGCCCGATTACCGGCAGGCGGCGGCGCAGCAGCGATCCGCCGCGGCCGGCGTCACGCTGGCGCGTTCCGGCCTGTATCCCAGTCTCAATCTTTCGGGCAGCACATCGCGCGTCGGAGACAATTGGGCCCCGAGTGACACGCGGCGCAGCGTGGGGCTCAATCTGAATATTCCGCTCTACAGCGGCGGCAAGGATTACTACGCGACCAAAAGCGCGGTCTCGAGTCTGGAAGCGGCGTCGTCGAACACCGATTCCTCGGAACATCAATTGCTGGTCCGGCTCAAGCAGACCTTCGCGAGCTACGTCGAGTCGGCGGAGAAGCTCAAGGTCGACAAGGCGTTTCTCGACGCGGCCGTGGCGCGCGCCGACATTGCGCGCGCCAAGTACAACAACGGACTGATGACGTTCGAGAACTGGGACATCATCGAAAACGATCTTATCCAGAGACAAAAATCATTCCTGCTAAGCCAGCGTGACCGGGTGGCGGCCGAAGCCGCCTGGGAACAGGCGCAGGGCAAAGGAGTCATTCCGTGACAGTCATCGAAGCGTTCAAGAGATATCGATGGGCCGTGGTGCTGGTCGTGCTGGCCGGAGCGGCCGGCGGCGCGTTCATCTACTGGCGTGGCGACGGCGAGACGCCGCCGGCTTATCGCGAGGTCACCGTCACCCGCGGCAATCTCGAAGTCACCATTCTCAGCACCGGCATCGTGCAGCCCAAGAACCGCCTCGAAATAAAACCGCCGGTCGCCGGACGCGCCGACGAGGTGCTGGTGGACGAGGGGCGGGTCGTGAAGAAGGGCCAGATAATGGCGTGGATGAGTTCGACCGAGCGCGCGGCGCTGATCGACGCGGCGCGCGCCAAGGGCCCGGAGGAGGTCAAGCGCTGGGAGGACATTTACCGCGCCACGCCCGTGCTCGCGCCGATCAACGGCACCGTGATCCTGCGCAACATCGAGCCCGGCCAGACCTTCACCGTCGGCGACGCCGTGTTCGTCATGTCCGATCTGCTCACCATCAAGGCGCAGGTGGACGAAACCGACATCGCGCAGGTCCGGCTGCGTCAGCCCGCGCATATCGCGCTCGACGCCTACCCGGACCGGCCTTTTCCGGGCCGCGTGGATCAGATCGCCTACGACGCCAAGACCGTGAACAACGTGACGACCTACGAGGTGGACGTGCTGCCCGAGAAGACGCCCGCCTTCATGCGCAGCGGCATGACCGCCAACGTCAGCTTCGTGCTGTCCTCGCTCGAGAACGTGTTGCTGTTGCCGGCCGACGCGGTGAAATGGCGCGACGGCCGCACCTACGCGCTGCTCCCTCCGGCGAAGTCAAACGCGGCGCCGGCTGAAAAGGAGATCAAGACCGGCATGAGCGACGGCAAGCACGTTGAGGTGCTGGAGGGAGTCGTCGAGGGCGAGAAGCTGCTGGCCCTGCGTCTGCAGACCGGCGCCGACACGGGTTCCGCGTCGAGTCCGTTCATGCCGTTCGGCAGGAGAAAGAAGTGATCCGTCATGGGGATGACGAATAAATCCGCCGCATCGCCTTCGGCGAAATTCAAAACTAATTGCGGGTGGCTTTGCCCTGCACCCGGTTTGGTGTCGCCTGCGGCGACGCATACTTGTGGGTGGCTGACCCACGGCAGGTTCCTTTTCTTTGCTTGTGCAAAGAAAAGGAACCAAAAGAAACACGCCCCGGATGGCGCACTCATCCTTGCCTCCGCGGCTTTGGGTCCCGGCGCTGCCCCGACGCGACATCCTGTCGCGGCGGGGCAGTCGCGCACTTCCCTGTGCGCGACCCCTTCGGGGCGCTCGCCCAAAGCCTTGCGGGGCTCGGGTGCGCCATACGGGGATTTGAAAACACCTCCGCGCGAAGGTAGGAGGTGGTTTGCTCCAGCCCCGTAGCCGCCGCCGAGCATCGCAGCCGGCCATTGGGGTTGTCGCGTGCCTCGTGTTTGAGCCCGAGCCGCGTTGTATAGCGGCCGGCGAGTTGGGGCACGCGCCGATGGCCGGCGAGAAGCGCAAGGGGTGTTCGGCGGCTCCGGGCGGCCTTTCTTTTCGCCCATTTTCTTTGGCCGCACAAAGAAAATGGGCCCAGGGTGCAGGGGCGGAGCCACCCGCAATTAGCGTTTCATCGTCGGCGAAGCCGACACAACAGATCATTCGGCGGGTTACGGCAAAAAACGCCTAACCCGCCCTACATTAACTGCTAATGATCGAACTCAAAGACATCCATAAGACCTATCGCATGGGCGACACGACGGTGTACGCCTTGCGCGGCGTGACGTTGAAAATCGAGCCAGGAGAGTTTGTCGCCATCACCGGTCCGTCCGGCTCGGGCAAGTCCACGCTCATGCACGTGATCGGGCTGCTCGACACCCCCGACTCCGGTTCCTACCGGCTGGATGACCGGCAGGTGGCGAATCTCGGGGAAGACGAACTGGCGGTGCTGCGCCGCGAAGCGATCGGGTTCATCTTCCAGCAATTCAACCTGCTGCCGCGCGTCGCCGCCGACGAGAACGTGGCGATGCCGCTGATCTACTCGCGCCACCGGCTCGACCTGGCGCGCGCCGACGCCTTTCTCGCGCAGGTGGGGCTCAAGGAGCGCGTGCATCACAGGCCGAACGAGCTGTCGGGCGGACAGCAGCAGCGAGTCGCCATCGCCCGGGCGCTGGTCAACGAACCGCGCATCATTCTCGCGGACGAGCCGACGGGCAACCTCGATACCGCGAGCCAGCAGGAAATTCTTGCCTTATTGAGAGAGCTGAATCGCCGCGGCATCACCGTCGTGATGGTCACGCACGAAGAAGAAGTCGCGCGCGAGGCGCGCCGGCGAATACGCATCCGCGACGGCGTGGTCCAGTCGGATGAGCGCACCGGCGCCGAGCCGCCCGCGTCAACCACGGCGGCAACCGGCCCTCGCGCATCCTTGCCGGGACGCTGGCGTCTCGGCGAGATCGGCGAACATCTGCGCCAGGGCATGCGCGCGCTGTCGGCCAACAAGGTGCGCACCGCGCTGTCGATGCTCGGCATCCTGATCGGCGTGGCCGCCGTGGTCGCCATGCTGGCGCTCGGGCGCGGCGCCCAGCAGGCGATCGAGGCGCAGTTGGCCTCGCTCGGATCGAACATGCTGATGCTGCGCCCCGGCGCGGTGATGGTCGGCGGCGTCGCGCAAGAGGCGGGCGCCACGTCCCGGCTCACGATCGAGGATGTCGCCAACCTGCGCGAGCATGTTCCGGGAATCAAGGAGGCGGCGCCGAATGTCACGGGCCGGGTGCGCGCCACTTTCGCCAACAAGAACTGGAACACGCTCGTGCGCGGCACGGCGCCCGCCTACGCCCGGATGCGCGCCTCGAACCCGCAGATCGGGCGGTTTTTCACGGAAGAGGATAACCAGCGACGCGCGCGCGTCGCGCTCGTGGGCCTCACGGTCGTGCGTGAGCTGTTCGGCGACCGGAATCCGGTGGGCGAGATGATCAAGCTCAACAAGGTGAACTTCCAGATCATCGGCGTGCTCCCGGCGAAGGGCGCGACCGGCTTTCAGGATCAGGACGACGTGGTCGTGATTCCGGTGCAGACGGCCATGCACCGGCTGCTCGGCAAGGAGTACGTCGATTACATCGACATCGAGGCGGCGAGCTCCGCGGATCTCCAGCCGGTCACCGACGCGACCCTCAAGGTCATGGTGGCGCACCACAAGGTTCCGCCGTCGCAACAGCAGGACGCCTTTCAGATTCGCAATCTGGCCGACATCCAGTCGGCGCTGACGGAAAGCAGCCGCACCATGTCGGTGCTGCTGTCCGCGATCGCGGCGATCTCGCTGCTGGTGGGCGGCATCGGCATCATGAACATCATGCTGGTGTCGGTCACGGAGCGCACGCGCGAGGTGGGCCTGCGCAAGGCGGTGGGCGCGCGCCGCCGCGACATCCTGTGGCAGTTCCTGGTCGAGGCGGTGGTGGTGAGTCTTACCGGCGGTCTGGCCGGGATCGCCTCCGGCTGGGCCGTGACCCGGACGCTTTCGACGTTCGCGGGCTGGACCACGTCGATATCGGTCGGCGCCGTGGCCCTGGCGTTTTTCTTTTCCGCCGGCATCGGCGTCGCCTTCGGCATTTATCCGGCGCGCAAGGCGGCGCGCCTGAACCCGATCGAGGCGCTGCGTTACGAATAGGCCGGCGCGCGCGTGATGTGATAAATTGCGCGCGAACCATACGAATAGATATCCATCTCCCCCTCTCCCGCGACGCGGGAGAGGGATGGGGAGAGGGCAACTAACAAAAACACGCCATGAACCTTCCCGAATACCAGGCCAAGGCATTGCTGTCCGAATACGGCATTCCCGTTCCGCCGGGCCGCGCGGCGTTCTCGGTGGACGAGGCCGTGGAAGCGGCCGACGAGCTGGGCGGCGACAGCTGGGTGGTGAAGGCGCAGATTCACGCCGGCGGGCGCGGCAAGGCCGGCGGCGTGAAGAAGGTGTTTGGGCGCGAAACGCTCGAGAAAACCGCGGGCGATCTGCTCGGCTCGCGCCTCGTGACGCACCAGACCGGCCCCGCCGGACAGCCGGTGAACCGGCTGCTGGTCGAGATGCCGAGCGTGGTGATGCGCGAGCTGTATCTCGCCTGCCTCGTCGACCGCGCGCTCGAACGTGTCGTGTTCATCGCCTCCAGCGCCGGCGGCATGGACATCGAGACCATCGCCGCCAATCATCCGGAAAAGATCCTGAAGGCGGTCGCCGACCCGGTCGCCGGTTTTCAGGCGTATCAATGCCGCGAGATCGGTTTCGCGCTCGGCCTCAAGGACAAGCAGGTCGCGGCGCTCTCGCGCCTGATGCTGAGCCTGTATCATCTGTTCAGCGCGCGCGACCTGACGCTGGTCGAGATCAATCCGCTGGCGGTGGTCGCGGACGGCGAGCTGGTCGCGCTCGACGCCAAGATCCAGGTGGACGACAACGCGCTGTTCCGCCAGAAGGCGCTGGAGGAACTGCGCGACGCCACGCAGGACGATCCCAAGGAACGCGAGGCGCACGAATTCGGCCTCAACTACGTCGCGCTCGACGGCAACATCGGCTGCATGGTGAACGGCGCCGGGCTGGCGATGGCGACCATGGACCTGATCAAGCTGCACGGCGGCGCGCCGGCGAACTTCCTCGACGTCGGCGGCGGCACCACCGCGGACAAGGTGGCCGAGGCGTTCAAGCTCATTCTCTCCGACCGCAAGGTGAAGGCGATCCTGGTCAACATCTTCGGCGGCATCGTGCGCTGCGATCTCATCGCCGAGGGGATCATCAAGGCGGTGAAGGAAGTCGGCATCGAGATTCCGGTGGTGGTGCGCCTCGAGGGCACCAACGTCGACAAGGGCAGAGCGCTGCTGAAACACAGCGGACTGAAGATCATTTCGGCGGACGGTTTGACGAACGCCGCGAAGCTGGTCGTCGCGGCGGCGAAAAGATAATTTCCACCGCAAAGACGCAAAGAGCGCAAAGGGAATTAAGTGATAATGTTATTTGATTTTGATTCTCAAATGTTTTCTTTGCGTCCTTTGCGGTGAACAGGGATTTTAAATGAGCATTCTCGTCAATAAAAACACGAAAGTGATCTGCCAGGGCTTCACCGGCAAGCAGGGCACGTTCCATTCCGAGCAGGCCATCGCCTACGGGACGAAAATGGTCGGCGGCGTGACGCCGGGCAAGGGCGGGCAGGTGCATCTGGGATTGCCCGTGTTCAATACAGTCCGTGAAGCGGTGCATGAAACCGGCGCCGACGCGACCATGATCTACGTGCCGGCGGCGTTCGCCGCCGACTCGATCCTGGAAGCGGCCGCGGCCGGCATCAAGGTGATCGCGTGCATCACCGAGGGCATTCCGGTGCGCGATATGCGCAAGGTCAAGGCGGCGCTGCACCAGCATCCGGGCGTTTCGCTCATCGGTCCCAACTGTCCCGGCCTGATCACGCCGGGCGAGTGCAAGATCGGCATCATGCCGGGCGCGATCCACCAGCCGGGCGCGATCGGCATCGTGTCGCGCTCGGGCACGCTGACCTACGAAGCCGTCCACCAGACCACGCTCGAAGGGCTGGGCCAGAGCACCTGCGTCGGCATCGGCGGCGATCCGATCCAGGGGCTCAATTTCGTGGACTGCCTGCGCCTGTTCGAGGCCGACCCGGCGACCCGCGGCATGGTGCTGGTGGGCGAGATCGGCGGGCAGGCCGAGGAAGACGCCGCTGCATATATTAAGAATCACGTGCGCAAGCCGGTGGTGGCCTACATCGCCGGCGTGACTGCGCCCAAGGGCAAGCGCATGGGTCATGCCGGCGCGGTGATCGCCGGCGGCAGGGGCACGGCGGAGGAAAAGTATCACGCGCTCGAGGCCGCCGGCGTGCACACCGTGCGTTCGCCGGCCGAGATCGGCGCGCGCATGCGCGAAGTGCTGCACTGACATGGCCGCGCGGCTGCGCATCGCTCTCGGCCAGCTGAACCTGCTGGTGGGCGACGTCGCGGGCAACGCCGCGAAGATGATCGCGGCGGCGCAGCGCGCACGCGACGAACTCCGGGCCCACGTCATCGTCTTTCCCGAACTGGCGCTGACCGGCTACCCGCCGGAGGACCTGCTGCTGCGGCCCGATCTCTCGGTGCGCGTCGAACTCGCGCTGGGCGAGATGCTGCGGGCGATTTCCGGCATCGACGTCATCGTCGGTCATCCCAAGCGCCAGTACGGCAAGCTGTTCAACGCCGCGTCGCTGCTGCGCGACGGGAGGGTGGCCGCCAGCTATTTCAAGCACCTCCTGCCCAACTACGGCGTGTTCGACGAGAAGCGCTATTTCGCCGAGGGCACGAACCCGTGCGTGATCGATGTGCAGGGCGTGCCCACCGGCATCACCATCTGCGAGGACGTGTGGGAGCAGGGGCCGGTGGAACAGGCGGAGAACGCCGGCGCCAGGCTCATGATCAATCTCAACGCCTCGCCTTACCACCGGAACAAGGGAAAGGAACGGTTCAATGTGGTCGCTCACCGCGCGCGCGCCAACGGCGTGCCGATCGTGTACCTCAATCTGGTCGGCGGCCAGGACGAGCTGGTGTTCGACGGCGATTCCTTCGTCGTCGACGCCACGGGCGAGCTGACCCAGCGCGCCCCGGCGTTCGAGGAGGGCGTGTACCTGGCCGAAATCGAGACCGCGCCGGCGATCCGGCCGGTGCCGGCCCGGGTGGCGCCGGAAGTTTCCGAGGAGGAGAGCGTCTATGCCGCGCTGGTGCTCGGCGTGCGCGATTACGTGCGCAAGAACGGTTTCCACGGCGCGGTCATCGGTTTATCGGGCGGCGTCGATTCGGCGCTGACGCTGTGCATCGCGGTGGACGCGCTCGGCGCGTCCGAGGTTGAGGCGGTGCTGATGCCCTCGCGTTACACCGCGCCCATGAGCCTCGAAGACGCGCGCGCGCAGGCCGAGGCCTTGGGCGTGAAGCACAGCGTGATTCCGATCGAACCGATGTTCGAGGCCTTCCTCGGCGCGCTCAAGGAGGAATTCAAGGGCAGCAAGCCGGATACCACCGAGGAAAACATCCAGGCGCGCATCCGCGGCACGCTGCTCATGGCGGTGTCGAACAAGACCCGCCGGATGGTGCTGACCACCGGCAACAAGAGCGAGATGTCGGTGGGTTACGCCACGCTCTACGGCGACATGGCCGGCGGGTTCGCCGCGATCAAGGACGTGCCCAAAACCCTGGTGTACCGGCTGGCGGAGTACCGCAACGGGATCAAGCCGGTGATTCCGCGGCGCGTGTTCGAGCGCCCGCCTTCGGCGGAACTGGCGCCGGATCAAAAAGACACCGACAGCCTGCCGCCGTATCCGGTGCTGGACCCGATCCTCGAGCGCTATGTCGAACTGGACCAGTCCGCCGACGAGATCGTCGCCGCGGGTTTCGACGAAGCCGTCGTGCGCCGGGTGCTGCGCATGGTGGACCGCAACGAGTACAAGCGCCGCCAGGCGGCGCCGGGGGTGCGCATCACGCCGCGCGCCTTCGGCCGCGACCGGCGCTATCCCATCACCTCCGGCTACGGCTCCGAGTCGAAAAACCGGACCGGTGGCAACGGCGCCGCAGGTGGTATTTAATAGAAGACAACCATCCGACTTCCGATTCGAGGTTTGCGACAATGAAAAAAATCGAAGCCATTATCAAGCCGTTCAAGCTCGAGGACGTGCGCGAGGCCCTGTCCGAGGCCGGCGCGAGCGGACTGACCGTGACCGAGGTCAAGGGGTTCGGCCGGCAGAAGGGGCACACGGAACTTTATCGCGGCGCCGAGTACGTGATCGATTTTCTGCCCAAGGTGAAGATCGAGCTCGTGGTGCCGGAAGACATGCTGGACCGCTGTCTCGATGTCATCGTTGCCGCCGCGCGCACCGGCAAGATCGGCGACGGCAAGATTTTCGTGACCAACGTCGAACAGGTGATCCGCATCCGCACCGGCGAGCATGGGCCGGAAGCGATTTAATTAGGACCTCTGATTAATTCAAAGAATGTAGGGTGCGCCCTGCGCACCGATCGACGAAATGGCGCGTGGGACGCGCCCTACCTTAGATGCAAAATGACGCATGCGGGAGCATGCTCAGCGGCTCGCCGTTAACGCGTTGACCTCAGCGATGTAATGGCTGTTCGGAAAGTTCTTCGTCAGCACGCGCATCGTGTCCTTCAGCAGATCGTTCATGCCCATGGCCTTGTAGGACAGCGCCATGATGCCGAGTGCGTCCTCGGTGGACGGCGTGCGCGGATAGGTCGCCAGCGCGTACTTGCAGCGGCTGACCGCGGCGACGTAGCTCGCGCGCTCGTAATAGAAGCGCGCCACCCGGGTTTCGTAGCGCGCCTGCGCCTCGAACAGGTACGCCATCCGCTGCCGCGAATCCTCGGCATAACGGCTGTTGGGGAAACGCTCCACCACTTCGCGGAACGCGTTGTAGGATTCGAGCGCGCCCTTCGGATCGCGGTCGGAAAGATCGTCCTTGGCGCCGAACAGCCAGGTGGCGAGGCCTTTCTCGCCGTGGAAATTCACCAGCCCCTTGAGGTAATAGGCGTAGTCCACGTTCGGGTGCGTGGGGTGCAGGCGGATGAAGCGGTCGGCGGCGGCGATGGCGAGCGCCGGTTCGTCGTATTTGTAGTTGGCGTAAGCGATTTCCAGCTGCGCCTGTTCGGAATAACGGCCGTAGGGATAGCGCGCTTCCAGGCTCTCGAAATACTTGATGGCGGTTTCGTAATCGCCGTCCGCCACCTTGCCCTTGGCTTCCTTGTACAATTTCTCCGGCGACCAGTCCTTGGTCGGGTCGTCGATGCCGGAGCAGCCGGCGAAGAACAGCGCTATGGAAACAACCGCGAACAACCCGGTGACGCGACGCATGATTCGATTTACCCCGGCACAACGTATAAAGTCGCGCCAGCTTAACCCGATTTCGCGGCGTCGGAAAGGCCGGCGACAGGCATGAACCAGGAAAAAAAGCATTCGGCGACGATTCCGGCGGAACTGGCGGGCCAGCGGCTCGACCAGGCGCTGGCGGCGCTGTTCGCCGGCATCACGCGCTCGCGGCTGCAACAGTGGATCGAGGACGGCCACGTGCGGTTGAACGGCCGGGTTCCGCGCAAGCGCGACAAGGTTCGGGAGGGCGACGCGGTGGAAATCCTGACGCCGCCTTCCGTCGACGGCGGCTGGAAGGCGCAGGCGATCTCGCTCGACGTCGTCCACGAGGACGACGACATTCTCGTCATCAACAAGCCGCCGGGCCTGGTGGTGCATCCGGGCGCGGGCAATCCGGAAGGAACGCTGCTTAACGCGCTGCTCAATCACGATCCCTCGCTGGCCGCGCTGCCGCGCGCCGGGATCGTGCACCGGCTCGACAAGGACACCTCCGGGCTGATGGTGGTGGCGAAAAACGAACATGCCCGCCGGCATTTGATCGCGCAGCTTCAGGAACACGGCGTCGAGCGCGAATATCTCGCGATCGTGAACGGCGTCATGGTGGCGGGCGGAACCGTCGACGCGCCGATCGGGCGTCATCGCACCCAGCGCACGCGCATGGCCGTGACCAGCCGCGGCAAGCCGGCGGTGAGTCATTACCGCGTGATGAAGAAATATCGCGCGCACACGCTGGTGCAGGTGAGGCTCGAATCCGGCCGCACGCATCAGATCCGCGTGCACATGGCGCATCTGCATTATCCCGTGCTCGGCGACCCGGTGTACGGCGGCCGACTCAAGATTCCCGCCGGCGCGGACGAGCGCCTGAAAAACGCCTTGCGCGGTTTCAAGCGCCAAGCTTTGCACGCCCTGAAGCTTTCGTTGATTCACCCGGGCACGGGCAAGCGGGTGCGGTGGGCGACGTCGACGCCGGAGGACCTGAGCAAGCTGATGGAGGTTCTGGCATGGGATGCCGGGGCAAAGGCCGATTAGCAGGCTGCTGAAAAAGTCTTTTCCTTCTCTTTCCGGGAGCAGGTCAGGATGAGGGGATATAAAAAACAAACGCCTGCAAAATTAGAGGTTCCCTGAATAATAAAACTCAATTTTCCGGTCGGATCGATAATGCAGGACGAAACGGAGTTTTCATGCGCCAAGCGCGGGCGGCTCCGCACCGTGGGCGACCTTTCCTTGCGCGTACGTACGGACAAACAAGAAAAATTCACCCGCCGTGCGTCAACTCCCGCGAGTACACGAGGCTGCGCGCCGATCGATCATGAAAGTTTCTTCATCATCGGCGCCAGTTTCTGTTCCCAGACTTCCGGCGTGATCGGTCCGATCTGTTTGTAGCGGATGACGCCCTGTTTGTCGATGAGGAAGGTTTCCGGGACGCCGTAGACGCCGAGGTCGATGCCGAAGCGCCCGTCCTGGTCGGCGACGCTCATCTCGTAGGGATTCCCCAGGCCGTTCAGCCATTGCAGCGCGTCCTCGCGCTTGTCCTTGTAATTGAGCCCGATGATGGTCACGGCCTTGCGGCCGGTGAGTTCGTTGAGATAGGGATGTTCCTGCCGGCAGGCGACGCACCACGAGGCCCAGACGTTGAGCATGTAGGCGCGCCCGAGCAGGTCTTCGCGGCTGAGCTTGCGATTCGGGTCGGCGACGGTGGGGAGCGTGAATGCCGGCAGCGATTTGCCGATCAGCGGCGAGGGGATGTCGCGCGGTGAATATCCGCCCGTCATCGACAGGTACAACGCATACATGAGCAGTCCGCCGATGGCGGCGAATACCGCGAGTGGAACGATGTACTTTTTCATGGCCGTTTCTTTTCCTCGCCTGGCGCGAACGTCCCGCCCTTCAAGGCCTGCGCCGCTTCCGGCGGCATGTATTTCTCGTCGTGTTTGGCCAGCACCTCGCTCGCGACGAAGTTGTTACCCGATTGCAGCTTGCCCTGCGCCACCACGCCCTGGCCCTCGCGGAACAGATCCGGAAGGATGCCTTCGAAATGCACCGGCAGCTTCTTGTTGAGGTCGGTGACGACGAAATCGACCTTGAGACCGTCTGGTGAACGACGCACGGAGCCTTTTTCCACCAGGCCGCCGATGCGGATGGTCTTGCCGGCGGGAATGTTGACCTTGCCCTCCAACACTTCCGTGGGCGAGTAAAAGAACACCAGGTTGCTGCGGAACGCGTTCAGCACGAAAAGGCCGGCCACCGTCAGGCCGACCACGCCGGTGATGATGATCGCCAGGCGTTTGTGTCTTGTCTTCATCGGGTTTGCTCCAGTCGTAAAATTGCGCCGCAGGCGCTCCAACTCCCCCTCTCCCGCAAAGCGGGAGAGGGCAAGGGGTGAGGGAAAACGGTCATTGCGTTATGTCCTGTCATTACTCGGAACCCGGTTGCAATGACCGTTTGAGTCGCAGAAATTCGTGCAGCAGGCGCCGCACCGTCTTGCGGCGGCGCAGCGGCAGATACAGGTTCAGGAGCAGGACCAGCAGGGCGAGTCCATAGGAACTCCAGACGTAAAACCCGTAACCGCCCATGCGGAAGAACTCCGACCAGTTCACGATTCGTTCTCCAGCAATTGCGCCACCCAGGTCGTGTGCCGTTCGCGCTCGAGGATTTCGTTGCGCATGCGCATCAGCGCCACGGTGAAGAAATAGACGGTGAATCCGACGGCCATCAGCAGCAGCGGCGCGAGCATGCTCGGGTGGATCGAGGGCGTTCCCATCTTGCTCACCGAGGCCGGCTGGTGCAGGGTGTTCCACCACTCCACGGAAAAATGAATCACGGGAATGTTGACCACGCCCACCAGCGCCACGATGGCGGCGGCGCGCGCCGCGCGTCGCGGGTCGTCGATGCTGGCTTCCAGGGACATGTAGCCTATGTACAGGAAAAACAGGATAAGTTCCGAGGTCAGGCGCGCGTCCCAGGCCCACCACGCGCCCCACATCGGCTTGCCCCACAGCGAGCCGGTCGCCAGCGCGAGGAAGGTGAACGAGGCGCCGACCGGCGCGCAATTGGCGGCGAACATCTCGAACAGCTTGACGTTCCAGACCAGCGCGATCGCGCCGGCGCCGGCCATGCACGCGTAGATGAACATGGACATCCACGCGGCCGGCACGTGGATGAACATGATGCGGTAGCTTTCGCCCTGCTGGTAATCGGCGGGGGCGATGAACAGGCCGAGATACAGGCCGGCGGCCAGCAGCAGGACGGTCAGCGCCGCCAGCCACGGAGTCAGTTTGCCTGCGAAGACGTAGAAGAATTTGGGCGAGGCGTACTTGTGCAAGTATTGCATGATTCAATCCAGAGAAACGCGCAGTGCCGCGGCGGCGGCCCAAGGCGTCAACGTCAGGGCCAACGCGAGAAAGGCGGCCAGCAGGGAAAAATGCGCTTCGACCTCGATGCCGGCGATCACGCCGGCGACGGCGCCGGCGCCGAAAATCAGCACCGGAGTATACAACGGCAACACCAGCAGCGAAACCAGCACGCCGCCGCCGCGCAGGCCGAGCGTCAGCGCCGCGCCGACGGCGCCGAGCAGGCTCAGCACCGGCGTGCCCAGCAGCAGCGAGAGGATGAGCGTGCTCATGGCCGATTCGGGCAGGTTCATCTGTATCGCGAGCAGCGGCGAGATCAGCACCAGTGGCAGGCCGGTCAGCATCCAGTGGGCGGCGACCTTGACCAGTACCAGCGCGGCGAGCGGGTGCGGCGACAGCACCATCTGCTCGAGCGTGCCGTCGGCGTGATCGTTGGCGAACAGGCGGTTGAGCGAGAGCATGGTGGCGAGCAGCGCCGCGACCCAGATGACGCCCGGCGCGATCGTCCGCAGCACCGCGGGTTCGGGACCGAGGCCGAGCGGGAACAGGCTCACGACGATGATGAAAAAAACCAGCGGCGTGAGCACGTCGGTGCTGCGGCGCAGCGCGATGGTGAGATCGCGCCGCAGGAGACAGGCGATGGCTTTGAGGAAATCGGACACGTCAGTCGGTTTGCAGCGGCAGCACGGTTTTGGTTTCGACGTCGATGTCCTGATGCGAGGTCATGACGATCATTCCGTCGTGATCGAGATGCTCGATGAGGATTTCCGTCATCAGGGCCACTGAGCCGACGTCGAGCGCGCTCAGGGGCTCGTCCAGAATCCACAGCGGTTTGCGCAGGATCGCGAGCCGCGCGAGCGCGAGACGGCGTTTCTGGCCCTGCGACAGGACCTTGGAAGGGAAGTGCCGGTACGGCGCCAGCCCGAGGCGGTCGAGTGTCCCGCGAATGCGTGAGCCATCAACGCTAGTGCCGAGACAGGCGGCGGCGCGCAGATTTTCCTCCGCCGTCAGTTCGCCCTGGATGCCGTTGCTGTGACCGACGTAGGCGAGCTGGCTGCGGTAATCGTCGCCCAGCTCCTGGATCGTCGAACCGTTCCAGCGGATTTCACCGGCGGCGGCGCGCGTCAGTCCGCAGAGCGTGCGCAGCAGCGTGGTCTTGCCGCTGCCGTTGGCGCCGGTGACGTGCAGCAATTCGCCCGGCGTGAGACGCAGGCAAAGGCCGCTGAACAGCGGCCGATCGCCGCGCACGCACTCAAGATCCACTGCTTCCAGCAAACCGGCCTCCCAAACAGGTTGAAGACGCATCCGCTTCCAAGATGGTGCCCCAGGCCGGAGTTGAACCGGCGACCTGCCGCTTAGGAGGCGGCTGCTCTATCCACTGAGCTACCGGGGC
>DAIDLH010000129.1 GCA_027449605.1 Candidatus Muproteobacteria bacterium
CACATCGACGGGCGCGATACCTTCTTTCAGCAGCGCGATGGCGCGTTCGCGCCGTCGTTGCAACTCCTCTGGGCTTCCGGCAGGTCTCATGGGGCACCTCCTGTCCAGAGGATAGGACATTATTTATGCAGAAATCAATAAACACCCAAGCCACCCGCCATTTGGAAGATGAGCCCCAATGCCAATAACACAAACCCATTTAGTTCTGTCATGGCTTGATTCGCTATTACGTCGCGGAGTTTTTCCGTTAAGTTTGCATCCCAAGTATCTTTAATGTTCATGATATCATTCCGGCTTTTGAAGGCGGCGATCACGAGCAAGGCTGCGCCAACGATCTCTAGGACGATGCCGGTTTCATTTATCCACCAGTAGCAGGTCCTCTCTGACATGAATTTCAGCGCGGTATCCATACGTGGCTCTTTATCTTCTTTCTGCGGCTTAACGTAATTTAGACGTCACATTCCGATGTATAACCCAATCCCGTAACGTGTAATCTATGGATACAATAAACCAAAAGTAGTTTGCCGACAGGCATTCAGGTCATAAGCCAGTTTGGCAATGCAGTATTAACCGAGCCGACCGACCCTGCAAGGCCGGCTGAATGAAATTCAGGCAGGGCAAGGTGTTGCTCAAGCCCCGTAGCCGCCGCCGAGCATCGCAGCCTGCCGGGGGGTGTCGCAAGACTTTACTTATAATGTCGTCATTCCGGCGAAAGCCGGAATCCAGTTATAACAATCCGGGATACAAATCCTTCCATTCCGGGTTTTCGCGTTCGATCAACTCCAGCTTCCACTGACGTTTCCATTCTTTGATGACTTTCTCACGGGCAATCGCGGATTCCATGGAATTATGCAATTCATACCATACCAGCTCATGCACGTTGTAACGTTTGGTAAAACCGGGGGCCAGGTCATTCTTGTGTTCCCAGACACGCTTAATGAGATCGGAGGTAACACCCACATACAGGGTGCCGTTTCGATCGCTTGCCAGGATATAAACACAGGGTTGTTTGGACATGGCTTATTTTATGATGCTGGATTCCGGCTTTCGCCGGAATGACGGACTATCGTGGTGGGTCAGTCAACCGCAAATAGCTTTAATAGACAAAATCGCCGAAGACGATACAAATGAAAAGCCGCCCAAGGGGCGGCTTTGTTATTCAAACCCTGGACCCCGGCTTTCGCCGGGGTGACGACAAGTCGAGGGGCGAAGCCCGTTCGACAGAGATCAGGCACTCATCGGCCGATTCCGTGCCCAGCGCCGCACCTGCGCCGTGTGGCGGCGGCTGACGTCGAGTTTCTTGTCATAGCCCTTGAGGGCAATCTGCCAGGTGCCGGCCGGGTTCTTCTCGATGCCCTTGATCGCGCCGGTGGACACCAGCGCGTTGCGGTGGATGCGCAGGAAGCGGTCGCCGAATTCCTTCTCCAGGTTCACCAGCGAATCTTCGATCAGGTGTTCTTCGCCGGCGGTGCGCACCACGACGTACTTGCTGTCGGCGAGGAAATAAAGGATCTCCGGCAGCGGCACGAGGCGGATGTTGCCGCGCAGGTGCACGCTGATGTGCGTGCGCACCATCGGCTCGGGACGCGCCTGCTTGATCTCGTCGATCTGCTTGGTGGTGAGCTTGTGCGCCTTGGACAGCGCCTTGGCCAGGCGGTCCTTGCGGATCGGCTTGAGCAGGTAATCCACGGCGTTGACGTCGAAGGCGTCGAGCGCGTGCTGGTCGTAGGCGGTGGTGAAGATCACCGCCGGCGGATTTTCCATGCCCATGAGGTGCATCGCCGCCTCGAGCCCGTCCATGCCCGGCATGCGGATGTCCATGAGCAGCACGTCGGGGTTGAGCTCGGCGGATTTTTCGACCGCTTCGGAGCCGTTCATGGCCTCGCCGACCACGGTGTAGCCGCCGATGTCGTTCAGCAGTTCGCGCAAACGGTCGCGCGCCAGTTTTTCATCGTCTACGATCAGCACTCTCATGGATTGTCTCCGCGCGTTGGCAACACCACCGTGACCGTGAACAGGCCGTCGTCCTCGACGCTCGTGAGCGAGGCCTGTTCGCCGTAATGACTCTGGAAGCGCTGGCGTATGTTGCCCAGCGATTGTCCCGGTGTCGATTTCGTCTGTTTGGGTCTGGTTTTCGGGAGCGGGTTCGCCACCCGAATGTAAATCCGGTCGTTTTCCTCCCACAACCGCACGTCCACGACGCCGCCGGCCGGCAGTTCCTCGATGCCGTAACGGATCGCGTTCTCGAGCAGCGGTTGCAGCGTCAGCACCGGCATCACACTCTTGCGCGGGAACTTGCCGATGTCCCAGTTGACCGTGAGCCGGTTGTCGAGACGCAGCCCCTCGAGCGCGAGGTATTTCTTCGCCACGTCGATTTCATTCTTGACCGGCACCAGCATCTCGTCCTGGGACAGCATCATGCGGAACAGGTCGGCCATGTCCTCGATCGCGGTCTCGGCCTTTTCCGGGGCGCTGCGGATCAGCGAGGCGATGATGTTCATGCTGTTGAACACGAAATGCGGACGGATGCGCGATTGCAGCGCCTGCAGCTTGGCGCGCGCCTCGCCCAGGGTGCGTTGGGTGAGTTCGTGCTTGGCGAGGAACAGCCGCAGCAGCAGGCCGTTGATGATGGCGCTGATGGTGAGGTTGATGATGTGAAAGTCCGCGTACCACGCCGGGCGCGCGTTCGGCAGGCGGCCGAACGCCCACAACAGCCACACGGCGCTCTCGCTCACGAGAAAGGTGACGAACAGCAGCAGCAGGTAGGCCGCCGCCAGCGCGCGCAGGTTGGGCAGGCGGTTGAGATATCTGCGCGTGTAACACAGCGCGGCGGTGCCGGCGAGCGCCACCCACTGGATGAACAGCGAGATGAGCAGCAGGTCCTGCAGCAGGGTGGGCGACAGGAAATTTCGCGGAATGATGAGATTGATCACGATCGCGAGCATTTCCGCGACCACCACGACGTTGAACACCACTTCGCCGGTGCAGAAGTTCGGCAGGAATTCGGATTTCTCGCCGGGCTCGGTTTCGGCCGCCGGCAGCAGACGCTCCAGGCTCCGCTCGGCGCCCAGCGCGCGCGCCTTCAGGCGCTCCAGCCATGACCGGCTTTTGGCGGCGAGTTCCATGCTCATCCCTTGATGATCGGCATCTTGAGTTTGACGTGGTACTGGCCGCCTTCCTGGATGACCTGCATGCTGGCGGCGTGACCGAACTGGGTCGTCAGGCGCTGACGGATGTTGTCCTGCGCGATCCGGTTGCCCTTGCCGTGGCCTTCCTTGCGCACGTCCGGCAGCGGGTTGCTGATCATGATATTGAGCGTCTCGCCCTCGGCCCACATCTCGATCTTGATGGTGCCGCCGGCGAAGCGCGGTTCGATGCCGTGGTAGATCGCGTTTTCCAGCAGCGGTTGCAGCGTCAGCGCCGGCATCAGCGCGGCGCGCGGAATGTTGCTGACGTTCCACTTCACCTGCAGCCGGTCGCCGAGGCGGATTTTCTCGACTTCCAGGTACTGGCGCGAGATCTCGCGTTCGGCGGTGACGGGCACGAGCTTGCGTGCGTCCGCGAGCAGCACGCGGAACAGGTCCGCGAGATCGTGCAGCACCGCCTCGGCCTTGGGTGGATCGCTGCGCGTCAGCGAGGCGACGCTGTTCAGGCTGTTGAACAGGAAATGCGGACGGATGCGCGATTGCAATGCCTGCAGCTTGGATTCCTGCTGCAGCTTGCCGTCCACCGCCGAACGTTCCTGAAGGATCAGATAACGCATGCCCAGCACGCCGATGATGGCGGCGATCATGAGGCTGCGGATCAGCAGCGAATCGCGCCACGCCGGCATGCCGTCCTCGATCATCTGGAGCTGGCGCAGCAGGTAGATGATCCCGTCGGTGCCGAGCGAGGTGACCAGCAGTATCAGCAGTACCGCCAGCACCGAGCCGGTTCCGGTCGAGGCGCGCCGGAACAGCGGCGAGGCGATTTTCAGCACCGCGAAACTGCACAGCGCGATGGAAACGGCGAACAGCGACAGCAGGGAAAAATCCTGCCACGCCTGTTCATTGAAGTCGGTGTTGCGTCCGATGGTGATGATGACGGCGATCAATTCGGCCAGGACGACGAACCGGACCAGCATGCTGAAGGTTCCGAAATCGGGAAGGAGATGCGGTTTCTCGGTGCTGGCGCTGGCGTTGGACATGGAATCCGTTCTGAGGTGCTGCTCTCTGGCGTTCATCTGGACCCGGCGGAACAAAACATCATGACGGCGCTGGCGCCGTCATGAATCCTGCTCTCGGACCGGACGGTTGGTAAATGAGGGGCGGATGCACTCCACCCGTACAATATATATAGCTTAATTATATATTTTTCAGCGTGTTGGTGGGCGCCCGCGGGCAAAAAACACCGGTTCCTTCGGACGACATCTCAAGTATACTTTCCGCGGCGCGGCCAAAAAAAACCCCCCGTTTTGAGGCGGGAGGTCCAATCCTGGTTCGGAATTCGGGGTGGGGGTGCACAAAGGAGAGTCCGAACCAGGTGCTACAGAACGAAAAATAGCCGCCCTGTACCGCGGTCACAATCAAAGGCCGATAATCGTAGGATGGACACGGATGGGCGGGCCGGAAACGGGAATTCTGACGAGCACAGCGCGGATTTTTGCGCAGCGGGCGACGCCGTTCCGCGTCATCTTTCCGTCACGATCATGCGTCCTTGTCGCTGAATAAATTCATGGCCAAACAAAAACCCTGGAGCGGGCGCTTCACCGAAGCCACCGACGCCGCCGTCGAGGCCTTCACCGCCTCGGTGACTTTCGACCGTCGCCTCTACGTCTACGACATCATGGGCTCGATCGCGCACGCGCGGATGCTGGCGAAGGTCGGCGTGCTCACGAAAAAAGAATGCGACGCCATCGTCAAGGGCCTGAAGGCCATCGAAGCCGAGATCGACGCCGGCAAGTTCGACTGGAGCGTGGCGCTCGAAGACGTGCACATGAACATCGAGGCGCGCCTGATCGAGCGCATCGGCGAAACCGGCAAGAAGCTGCACACCGGCCGCTCGCGCAACGACCAGGTGGCGACCGACCTGCGGCTGTACCTGCGCGACGGCATCGACGTCGTGGCGCATGCCCTGGGGCAGCTCCAACAGGCGATTCTCGATCTCGCCGAGCGCGAAGCCGACACGCCCGCGCCCGGGTTCACGCATTTGCAGGTCGCGCAGCCGATCACCTTCGGTCATCATCTGCTGGCGTGGTTCGAGATGCTGGCGCGCGACGCGGATCGTTTGCGCGATTGCCGCAAGCGTCTGAACGTCATGCCGTTGGGCGCCGCGGCGCTGGCCGGCACGAGCTATCCCATCGACCGCGCCTATGCCGCGAAACTGCTCGGCTTCGACGCGGCCGCGGAGAATTCGCTCGACGCCGTTTCCGACCGCGACTTCGCCGTTGAATTCGTCTCGGCTTCGGCGCTGCTCATGACGCACCTGTCGCGCATGTCCGAGGAACTGGTGCTGTGGTCGTCTTCGCAGTTCGGCTTCGTCGAGCTGTCGGACGCCTACTGCACCGGCTCGTCCATCATGCCGCAAAAGAAAAATCCCGACGTGCCGGAGCTGGTGCGCGGCAAGACCGGGCGCGTGAACGGCCACTTGGTGGCGCTGCTCACGCTCATGAAAGCGCAGCCGCTGGCGTACAACAAGGACAACCAGGAAGACAAGGAGCCGGTGTTCGACACGCTCGACACCGTGCTCGGCAGCCTGCGCGTGTTCGCCGGCATGATCCCGGGCATGAAGGTCAAGCGCGATCGGCTGTTGCGCGCCGCGGTCATGGGCTATTCCACGGCCACCGACCTCGCCGACTACCTGGTGCGCAAGGGGGTGCCGTTCCGCGACGCGCATGAAATCGTGAGCAAGGCCGTGAAGCTCGCGATCATCACCGACCGCGACCTGTCGCAGATCGACCTCGACGAGTTCAAGAAACTCAGCGCCGCCATCGGCAAGGACGTGTACGCCGTGCTGACGGTGGAAGGCTCGTTGAAAGCGCGCAACCACCTCGGCGGCACCGCGCCGGCGCAGGTGCGCGCGGCCGTGGGCCGGGCACGCCGGCGCCTGCGGCGGTCGACCCCGAAGAGCGGGAATTAGGCGGTCTCCTCGTGTCAGAGACGCTGAACGATGCCGGAGAGCAAACCGCGGACAGCCGCCGACGCCGCAAGATCGACCGGCGCCAAGGCGCTGAACGGCGCGCCTCTCCTAACATCATGCGCGTCCCGCCGTGGGAAGAACAGCGCACGCAGTATCTGACCCGCTTGCTGTTCTGGGCGCTGGGACTCGCCTATTTCAATCTCGGCGGCGCGACGCATACCAGCGCGTGGATCAGCCTCGCGGCGTTCAATGCGGTGTTCCTGCTCTACGGGGCTGAGATCGCCTGGTTCATGCGCCACGCCGCACGCCGGCTCGACGTCCGTTGGCGCTGGCATGTCACCATGTGGATCGATCTGCTGGCGGCTTCGTTCGCCATCCTCGCCGACCCGGCGGTGATCTCGCCGGGCTTCCTCGTCTACCTGATGGTGATCCTCGGCAACGGCATGCGTTACGGGCTGCGGCTGTTCGCCGAGGCGGTCGTCGGCAGCCTGTTGTGCGCGCTGTTGGCCATCGGACTGCGGTTGTTCGACTATCTCGACGCGGTCTCCGTGAGCGCCGTCTTCTTCCTGTTGTTCTTCGTCATCATCGTGCTGTATTCCTATTCGCTCACCGCCAACATCGACAAGGGCAGGAAACAGCTCGAAGCCGAACGCGACCTGGACCATCTGACCGGACTGCTCAACCGTCGCGCGCTGCACGAGCGCGCCGAGCGTCTGTTGCAAAATCCGGAGACCGGTCGCGAGCCGCTGGTGTTGCTGTTCGCGGACCTCGACCGCTTCAAGGCGGTCAACGACAACCACGGCCACCACGTCGGCGACCGTGTGCTCACCGAAATCGGCCGCATGCTTGTGCGCGCGGTGCGGGACACGGATCTCGTGGCGCGTTACGGCGGCGACGAGTTTCTCCTGATACTGCGCGACACGAATCTTGCCGAGGCCGGCGCTCTGGCCGAGCGCCTGCAGCACACGCTGGCCGAGTGGTCGCGGCGCGAAAACGTCGATCTGAGTTTCTCGATCGGCCTGGGACAGTATCCGGATCACGGGACCGACCTGAAGACCGTTATCGAGCGCGTCGATCAGGCGATGTACCGCAGCAAGCTCGAGCGCGGGCGCGGCGGCATCCTGCAAGTCAATCAGGAGACGCCGGCATGAGCGCGCCGCTGAAGACGCTGGACGAGCTGAAGCAGCGTCTGCGCGAGTTCGCGCGCGAGCGCGACTGGGAGCAGTTTCATTCGCCCAAGAACCTGTCGATGGCGCTGATCGTCGAGGCCGCCGAGCTGGTCGAGCATTTCCAGTGGCTGACCGAAGCGCAGAGCCGGAAGCTTCCCGAAAAAACCCTGCATGAAGTCGAGCAGGAGATGGCCGACGTCTTCATCTACCTCAACCGCATGGCCGACCTGCTGGGCGTGGACCTGATGGATGCCGCGCGACGCAAGATCGAACTCAACGCCAAGAAATACCCGGCGCACGAAGTGCGCGGGAAGGCGGATAAGAGGTAGGAATTGGCGCTCCTTGGCGTCGCTTGGTAAACTTTTTAGACAAGATCACGCCGCAGCGCGGCGTATTCGTCATGCGGGCGAAAGCCGGCATCCATGAATTATAAAAATATCTGGACTCCGGCTTCCGCCGGAGTGACGTGACAAGAGGTTCCTCAGTGTGCGCAACGTTGGTACCAAACGAGGTGAACCATGGCTACACCGAAGCAAACCGCCAAAGAGTTGATCGAGCATTTGCCCGATCAGGCCTCTTGGAATGACATCATGTACGAATTGTACGTGAAGCAGAAGATCGAGGCAGGTTTGAAGGCCGTGGCCGAGGGTCGCACTGTTCCACACGAGGAAGTGAGACACCGGCTGATGGATAAAAAACGCGGCGCATGAGTATTACCTGGTCGGATGTCGCCGAGGCTGATCTCGACGAGCTTTACGACTACATCGCCCGCGACGTTTCCTATTACGCCGAGCAGTTCATCGACCGGTTGATCGAAGCCGTCGGCATGCTCAAGGATCACCCGCGGCTCGGGCGACAGGTGCCCGAAGCGAATGATCGTGAGGACGTACGCGAGCTCATTTTCCAGAACTACCGCATCATTTATCTTGTCGAGTCGGAACACGTGCACATTCTGACTGTCATCCATGGCAGCCGGAATCTGGCGGGGCAAACCGCGAAGCCGTGGGAGATGGGGTAAGAATTCCCGCAATTTGTTTCACCCCTTGCGGGCTACTCGCTGAGGTAACGCATGCTGAAGAAATACCAGCTTCCCTCCTTCTTGTTGGGCGAAGTGTCACAAGAAGTTTATGAGCGCTGGCTCCGCCGTAAGGCGCAGGCACACGTCAAGCGCGACCGTCGGCGCGGTAATGAAACAGCTATCGGTGAAGCGTATCGATCTGCCATTCACTCAGCGGTCGTGGAAAGTGGCGGCCGCGATGCTTACACTGGCGAGAAACTCGACTGGTCACTCATTAGCCAGTACAACAACGATGATTCACAAGAAAATGGGCGTCACTACAAACGGGGTTTCGCATTGCTTCCAACCGTCGACCATGTGGTGGATGGAACGGGTCCCGCCGATTTCAAAATCTGCGGTTGGCGAACTAACGACTCAAAGAATGATCTCGAAATGCCCGAATTTCTCGCATTATGCCAAGCTGTACTTGAGCATCATGGTTATGTTGTCATGAAACGTGGCTAACCCCGTGCTCCATATTTATACTGCCATTTATTACGCGAGCTTGAACGAGGTTCAAAATTACATTGAGAAATATCCGCATGTGTACCACGAGAAACCTGTTCTTAATACTGATGCTTGTCGCCGCAGTAGGCGCTCATGGCGAATCCTTGTCGCCGTCATCGAAGCAGGAAGACATGCCATACGCAGAAAAGACCTGGGTCCAAGTACAAGCGAAAGCAGATTCCGGCAGCGCCAAGGCACAGGCCATACTCGGGTGGATGTACTTCGCGGGCATAGACGGTTTGCCGGAAGATGCCGCTAAGGCCGCTGAATGGTTTCAGAAGGCGGCGGCGCAAGGAAATACCTTCGCACAGAACATGCTCGGGAGGATGTATTACAGGGGTGAAGGTGTGTCGAAGAATATTGCCAAGGCCGTGGATTGGTATCAGAAAGCCGCAGCACAGGGGGATGCCAACGCACAGTCCAATCTTGGGGCGATGTACTACAACGGCCAAGGTGTGCCACAGGATTATGTTATGGCACATCTATGGTCTAACCTCGCGAGTGTGGGGCTGAGTGGAGAAGATAGAGAGCGGGCCGTGAGAAACCGTGATCTGGCGGCGTCCAAGATGTCACCCAGCCAAGTCGCCGAGGCACAGCGGTTAGCACGAGAATGGCAGCCAAAGCCGTCTACGACTACTGACTCCTCGTCTCCGCCTTCTCTCTCCCGAGAGCCTCAAACCATGCGCTCAATCGAATCAACTGGCACAGGTTTTATTGTTAGCAAGGCTGGGCATGTATTGACTAACCATCATGTCGTTGATGGCTGCAAGGAAATTCGCGCGCAGATTCCTGCCGGCAAGGTTGCGGTGATACCGGTTGTGGCGCGTGATCCTACAAATGACCTTGCCTTGTTGAAGTTTCCATCATCACCGACCGTGAGTACAGCTATCTTTCGTGACGGACAAATTGTGCGCCAAGGCGACAGCGTTGTCGCCGTTGGTTTTCCTCTGCATGGCGTGCTGGCGTCGGGAGCGAATCTCACCACAGGAACAGTCAGTGCTTTGGCGGGCCTCGGTGACGACACGCGTTTCTTGCAAATTTCTGCGCCGGTTCAGCCAGGGAATAGCGGCGGGCCGCTTCTTGACCTGAGCGGTAATGTGGTCGGTATGGTAGTAAGCAAGCTCAACGCCATCAAGATGGCGAATGCTACTGGGGATATCCCGCAGAATGTGAACTTCGCCATTAACGCCACTGTCGCACGTGGTTTTTTAGATGCCAAGGGTGTGAAGTACGAAACAGCCTCATCGAACAAAAAGCTTGAAGCGGTGGATGTAGGCGAGCTCGCGAAGAAATTTACGGTTGTAGTTGAATGCTGGAAGTAGCGCAAGCCGGCGGCATTAGTTTCTGTTGCTTCGGAATGCTATACTTTTGATGCATTCGAATGGTATGAAGGTATCTGACCATGAGCAAAGTCAAAACGATCGAACGGGAAATTGAGGCGCTATCCTCCGAGGAGCTTGCGGCCCTTCGCAAGTGGTTCAGTGAATTCGACGCCGAGGCTTGGGAGCGCCAGATTGAGGAAGACGCCAAGGCGGGTAAACTGGATTCCTTGGCGGATGTGGCGATCAAATCCCATCAGGCTAGTCGCAGCACGAAGTTTTGAATCACTTCGCTTCCCCGGAGTTCTGGACCTGTTACCGGGCATTGCCTGAAGTCATACGATCCCTTGCCGACAAGAATTTTGCCCTGCTGAAGGGCGATCCACAGCACCCCTCACTGCATTTCAAGAAAGTCGGTCGTTATCGGTCCGTGCGTGTGGGTCTTTACTACCGCGCGCTCGGTGTCGAGGTTTCAGGGGACGTTCTCTGGTTCTGGATCGGCAGTCATGCCGAGTACGACAAGCTGCTGGGAAAACGTTAGCGAGTGTAGGATAGGTAGAGCGAAGCGAAGCCCATCGTTGTCGAAAATATGATTTCTGTTGGGCTTCAGCGCGACCCTCACCCCTTGCCCTCTCCCGCTTGCGCGGGAGGGGGTTGGTAATACGGCGATATTGTTGTTGGCGCCTCAACCCCACCTACATCCTTTAAGATTCCTGGATTACGGAATACCTCCGTGTATTCCGCCCCTTCGGGGCCAGCCTTCGGCTGTTCAAAAATCGCTCCCGGCGATTTTGTCCGGCTTTCGCCGGTATGACGTGAAGGTGCTTACCGCTGCATTGTCCGTCCCGGCCGCTCGGGGTGTTCCGGACGATCAGGACGCCTGCGCGGGCCGCGCTCGTCCGGGGCGCCATTCTCGCTCCGCCACTTCTGCCGCATCTGCTGCCGTTCCTCGGGCGTCATGTTTTTCCAATTCTCGCGCAGTTCCGCGCGCCGCTCCGGCGGCATGTTCTTCCAGCGTTCGCGCAGTTCGGCGCGGCGTTCGGGCGGCAGACTCCTGAACCACTCATGCCGTTTGCGCAGGCGTTCCTGCTGCTCCGGCGGCAACTGGCGGAAGCGCTCGTAGCGCTTGCGCGCCTGCTCGCGTTGTTCCGGCGTCATTTTCTGCCAACGGGCAAAACGATCGCGCGCCTGCTCGCGCTGCTCGGGGGTCATGGACTGCCAGCGTTTCGCGCCTTCACGCAGCTGCTCGCGCCGCTCCGGCGGCAGCGTGTCCCAGCGGTCCTGAAACGGTTTGAGGACCTGCTGTTCTTCCGTGCTCAGCTGGTTCCAGGCAGCGGGCGCATTATCATCGGCGGCCAGGCTTGTCAGCGGCCAGAGCAGCAACAAACAGAGAAGCAAGCACCCCACAATCGTTTCGAAAGTGAATCTGCCTATGGATTCCCCCTCGCCCGCCGCCGCATTCGCGGCGGCTGCCCTCTCCCTCAGGGAGAGGGGAAGGGTGAGGGCGGCATTTTTGAGATCACTTCTGTTCATGCGGCGGCTCCTCCTTCGGCGAATCCGGCGGCAATATTTCA
>DAIDLH010000130.1 GCA_027449605.1 Candidatus Muproteobacteria bacterium
ACATCGACGGGCGCGATACCTTCTTTCAGCAGCGCGATGGCGCGTTCGCGCCGTCGTTGCAACTCCTCTGGGCTTCCGGCAGGTCTCATGGGGCACCTCCTGTCCAGAGGATAGGACATTATTTATGCAGAAATCAATAGCGAAGCCGTATTGGTGGGCGATGCTTCCAGCCCAGGGTGCAACAAAACCCGTTGCACCCGTTCGGCGGCACGAACACACGTTAAGTGTGTTCGTGGAAACCCCGCCTCACCCTACGAATATATGTTGGAGTTGAAACATGGTCAGAGTGTTATTTGTATGCCTCGGTAACATTTGCCGTTCGCCGACGGCGGAAGGGGTTTTCCGGAAGCTGGTCCAGGATGAAAAACTGGAGCATCTCTTCGAGATCGATTCAGCCGGCACCCATGCCTATCACATCGGCGAGCCGCCGGACGAACGCGCCCAAGCGGCCTGCGCGCGCCGCGGCATCGACATCAGCGGCCTGAGCGGGCGCAAGGCCATCGCCGCGGACATCGAGAGATTCGATTATGTCCTGGCCATGGACCGCGAGAATTTCGAGAACCTGATCGACATCTGTCCGCCGGGTCATGAAACCCGCGTGCGTCTGTTCATGGAATTCGCCGCGGACCGGCCGGAAGAGGAAGTGCCCGATCCCTATTTCGGCGGACCGAGCGGTTTCGATCGCGTGCTGGACATGATCGAGGACGCCGCGCGCGGCTTGCTCGAGGACATTCGGCGCACACGACGCCTGTAACGCAGATAAATAGGGTATCCGGAATCCGTTGTTGAAGGCAGCCAGGGAATGGAAACGGAGACCGGTATCGGCCGAGGCTGTGTGAAAACTCCGAGGCGCGGTTGGATTTCTCCACACAACCAGAATAAAGTTGCCACCGTGATACAAATAGCGCCACACCTTGCGCAACGTTGAGCGAGAATGGCGTCGCGTTCCCACCGCGACGTGGCGCTCGTGTGTTTTTACACAACCTCGGCCAATAGCAGTTACTCGGGGTTCCCGACATCATGCAGAGGGCCTACTAGATGGTGCCGTTCGACAAGGGGGGAAAGAATGACTGAAGCACTTCAGTTTGAAGGATGCGATTCCGAGGCTGTCTTTTGCGACGTGACAGCAAAAGCACGCTCAGCTGAGGCGCGAACTCTTTGGACACGGATGCTCGGAGAACTCCAACGCAACGGCGTTGATGGAGCGACTAGTTACCTCGAAGCAGAGTTTAATCAAATTCGGGACGATCTAACGGGAGAAATCCAACGACTGAAGGCTGAAGGGCAAGTGCCGTGAAAAAAGCCAAATACCGCATTCGACAGGTGCGCATTGAGGGCTTTCGTGGCTTTACGTTTCCTCAAACAGTAGAAGTCGGGGGAAGGAATCTCTTTGTCTTCGGGCCTAACGGTCGCGGAAAGTCTAGCATCGTCGAAGCAATCCGATGGTGTCTCTTTGGGGCTCCTCCTGGTGGAGACATCGAAGTTCGAAATACCTTTTATAGCCCTCAAGAATGTCGCGTATCGCTGGTTCTAGAAGGAGGTGAGGGGATGATTACCGTTCATCGGGAATTTCGTCCTGGACATGATCGGTCGCGTCAAACGATCCGAGACGGTTCGGGTAATGAACTTCTCGCCCGCGATGCTCTACCTCAGCTCGCAAGGCTTGGGCATCACGAAAGTGCTCAGGTAATTTTCGCAGCTCAACATGCTGCGGGCCGACAGGTCCCAGCGGACATTTCAGATTTCAAGACCGTACTTTGCTTTTATCTTCGTTTGGAGGATGTACCAAAACTCCTCAGTGCCCTCCGAACACTCCACGAAGAGCGAACGGTAGAGTCTGAAAAACTCGCAGGTCTGATTGAGCAGATTGAGTACGGCTACAGAGAAAGGCTACGGCAAATCGAAGTACAACTAGCGGCGATTTGCGCCAACCCGCCTTGGGGAGACCTGGAACTGCCCACAGGAAAGGAAACGGAAGAGAAGGTTAAGCTCTTTGTACTTCAAGCAGCGCGCTTAGTTGGCCAAGAGATGCCAGCTAGCGGGGCCTCTTCTCAACTGTTAATGCAAGCTCAGCAATGGATTGAGGCAGCTGCGGCGCGTGAGCGGGTTGATCGTGAGGGCAGGCGCAACACATTGAGGCTTCAAATCGATCAAGCCAATTCCCTTCTGTCGACCGTTAAGCAAGAAAAAGTTGAAAGGGACACATTAACTGCTAAGCGCTTGGACGTAGAGAGAGCGCTAAAAGCGATAATTGATGAGGAGAGCGAAGAATCGCTTCGTCGACGGATAGACAGCTTGGAGCGAGCAAAGACCGAGCACGATGCCCGTGTCATGGTCGCGCAAGCCGCAAGGCAAGTGATCGAAGCGTATCCAACCGAGTTCTGTCCTGCTTGCGGGTCGAATCTCGCCGGTCCCGCATTGCTGAAGGCTATCCATGCTCAATGTGAACACCTGGGGGAAGACGCCCAAGCGCTCGATAATTTGCGAAAACGCATTGCGAACCTCAATCAACTAAAGAGTGAATTTGAAACCCTAGCTACAGGGATAGAGGCCAAGACAAAAATACTCGAGGTCGCTGCGACTGAGCTCGATGAGCTACTCGGCATAGGCGTTTCTCAGTCGGATATCGACGCAATGGAGAAGTGCGTTACCGAGTTTAAGAATGATCTAGAGGTGCTCAATCAACAACTCGCGGAGGGCGAATCCTCCCGACAAAAGGAGCTGAAGAAGATTAAGGACCTCCAACAAGAGTTGAAATATCACGAACATAGGGACAGCGTGAAAGCTCTGCAGGCGAAGCTTACTGAGGGAATGACGGATGTTCGGGAACTGCTAAGAGACTATCGGAACTTGCTCGCGCGCCTTGATGAAGTGAGGGTTCTAATAGACCAATCATTCAAAGAAGCCCTGGATAGAGCAATTCCTACACTCGACAAGACGTTCACCAAGGCATATACGCGGCTTACCGAGCAGTTGTCTTACGACCTCGTGCGCATACATCACGATCCGGAGCGCACCGGGAGTCTGGAGCTGAGGGTCGCCTCTACCGGGCTCCCTGGTCAAACATTTCCTGCAAATGTCTTGAATGGGCAGGCGTACAAGGCTCTCCATCTTGTCCCATATTTTGTGTTCTCTCGTTTGCAGTCGGAGATCATGGAGTTGGATTTGCTTCTAATCGATGATCCCTCGGAGAGTTTTGATACCTCGCACGTGGAACTATTGATACAGGAGCTTGCGGAGGCGGCACGTCACGCGCAGTTGGTTGTGGCATCGCATGAGCGAGAAAAATTTTTGCCCCATTTGGATAAACACTTTCATGCCGAACCTTACGCGGTTGTCAGCGTTAATCGCTTCGACCGGAACGGTGGTCCGCTACTTGAATAGACCAGAATTTGAGCAGAAATATTTGCTGGACTCCCTTCGGGCGAGTTGCGGGGATAGCGAATTCGGCTACCGGATGCAGGCATTGTTCGCTCACTTGATGTTACGACGTGGCGCGAAAATTGTGGAAGTGAATACGCAAGGACATCCGGATATCAGAGCTCGTATAGGAGATGCCGATTTTTTGGTGCAGGTAAAGACGTCTATCCACAGTTCCTCCGCAACCCTTTTTGAGTTGACTGCCAAAGATTTGAAAGGAATTGAGCCAACTAGCCGAAATCATGGTCTTCTAGCTTTTCTAGATTCGGCCGAGCCCGTTAGGTGGATCATTGTCCGATTCGACCGTGCGCAAATGCTATTGGGCAGATTGGTGCACGTGGCTACTCTGCGAGCGGATTCAGACGCACCTATGTCAGAGGAGTACTCCCGCGAGTTTCTGGAAGTTTTGGATGAAGTCGGAGAGCGGCTCCATAACCTCACATACCAACTACTTCGAAGGCGTGCGTTAGAGGGGAGGCCAATCTAGGAAAGGGTGACGTTAAGCTAGACTTTTCACGCTGGACTCAAGGATTCCAAATACCCAAATAAAAAAAGGCCCGCTTACGCGGGCCTTTTTGTTCTGACAACTTATTTCTTACTTGTTTCCGTTCACGTCGGGATGGGTTTCCACCTGCATCAGTTCCGGTTTGGACGCCGGCTCGCTGTTGCCGCGGTCACGCGACTCCTCGCGCGGCGTGGAACTCTCGGGGGCGTGATTCCACGCTTCGTGATGTTCCATCGGTTGTTCCCAGGACGAGGCCGACGGTGAGTCGCCGTGCGACGGCTCCGGCGTGCTGACGGGTGCGCCCGCCGGCGGCACGGGCCGGTCCTCGCGCGGAGGATAATTTTCGCGCACCGGTCTTTGTGCTTCATCGCGGACCGGTTTTTGCGCTTCCGCGTTCATGTCGGTGGTGCTGCTGCGCGAACTGACATCCTGGCGATCCTGCGGCGGACGGCCTTCCTGTCCGCGTCCGCCGCGACGCCGACCGCGACGCCGGCGACGTCCGCTGCCTTCCTGACGTTCGCGTTGCCCTTGGCCGCCCTCGCTGCCGGGACCGCCGGCCTGCGACGGTTGCTGCTGCTGTTGTTGCTGCGGCGGGCGCGGACGGTGCTGTTCCTGGCCTCCGCCCTGACGTTCCGCCTGCGGGCCGCGCTCATGCCGTTCATGCCGCTGATGCGGATGCGGACGGTGATGCGGGCGCTGTCCGCCGTGACCGCCATGGCGATGGTGCTGCGGCTGATGACGCGCCGGGCGACTTTCCTGGACCACCGGTTTCTTTTCCTCTTCCTTCTTGCCGAACAGGCCGGTGATGATCTTCTTGAACAGTCCGCCACCGCCGCCGTTGGCGGCGGCCTTCGGCGCCTCGGGCGGCGCCGCGGCGTGCGTGAGCGGGCCGATCACCGGCTTTTCCGCTTCGGCCGCAGCAGCGGGAGTGGGTTGGGCGGGTCTCCTGTCATCGTCTTCTTCCTTCTCGACGATGTCGATCTCGTAGCTCGGCACATCGGCCTCGGCCTCGTATTCGTCGATACGCAGGCGGCGGATGTGGTAATGCGGCGTTTCCAGTTCCGAGGTCGGGATGATCATGATCGGCGTGCCGACGCGCGACTCGACCGCGGTGATCTCCATGCGCTTTTCGTTGAGCAGGTAGGTCGCCGTTTCCATCGGCAGGTGCACGTGCACCGCCGCGGTGTTTTCCTTCATGGCTTCTTCCTGGATCATGCGCAGGATCGAAAGGCCGGAGGATTGCACGCCGCGGATATGACCGGTGCCGAGGCAGCGCGGGCAGATGAGGCTGGACGATTCGCCGAGCGACGGACGCAGCCGCTGGCGCGACATCTCCAGCAGGCCGAAACGTGAGATGCGGCCGACTTGCGTGCGGGCGCGGTCCACCTTGAGCGATTCGAACATGCGGTTTTCCACCTCGCGCCGGTTGCGTTCGGGCGTCATGTCGATGAAGTCGATGACGATCAGGCCGCCCAGGTCGCGCAGGCGCAACTGGCGCGCGATCTCTTCCGCGGCTTCGAGGTTGGTGTTGAGCGCGGTCTCCTCGATGTCGGCGCCCTTGGTGGCGCGCGACGAGTTGACGTCGATGGTGACGAGGGCTTCGGTCTTGTCGAACACGATGGCGCCGCCCGATTCCAGGCGCACCTCGCGCGAAAAGGCGGATTCGATCTGGTGCTCGATCTGGTAGCGCGAGAACAGGGGGGTTTCGTCCTTGTACAGCTTGAGCTTGTCCAGGTTCTGCGGCGCGACCTGCTGCATGAATTTCTGCATGCGCTCGTAGATCTCCGGGTTGTCCACCAGGATGTCGCCGATGTCGGCCTTGAGGTAGTCGCGGGTGGCGCGCACCACGAGGTTGCTTTCCTGGTAGATCAGGAACGGCGCGGCGCGCTCCTGCGCGGCCTTGTAGATGGCGTCCCACAGGTTGATCAGGTAGTCGAGGTCCCACTGCAGCTCCTCGGCCGAACGGCCGATGCCGGCGGTGCGGGCGATGACCGAGTAGTCGTCGGGCAGCTTGAGCTGGCCCATGGCCTCGCGCAGCTCGGCGCGTTCCTCGCCCTCGATGCGCCGGGAGATGCCGCCGCCCTTGGGGTTGTTCGGCATCAGCACCAGGTAACGGCCGGCGAGGCTGACGAAGGTCGTGAGCGCCGCGCCCTTGGTGCCGCGCTCCTCCTTGTCCACCTGCACGATCATTTCCTGGCCTTCGCGGATCACGTCCTTGATGCGCACCTGGCTCATGGGAGTGCGCTCGTCGTAACCCTGAAAGTAAATGCGGGAAATTTCCTTGAGCGGCAGGAAGCCCTGGCGCTCGGAGCCGTAATCCACGAACGCGGCTTCCAGGCTCGGTTCTACGCGGGTGATCTTGGCCTTGTAGATGTTGCCTTTCTTCTGCTGATAGGTGGAGGACTCAATGTCGAGGTCGAGGAGTTTCTGACCGTCGACGACGGCCAGCCGCAACTCCTCGGGGTGAGTTGCGTTGAATAAAATGCGTTTCATCGGTAATTAATCCCCGACGCGCGGGTTTGGCGTGCTGCGCCGCTTCGCGCTGAGCTTACAGCGCGGCAAGACGGTAGTCGTCCTTCCGACAGGGCGGCAGAACCCGTCGCTATCCGGCGGCCTTCTGCATGATGGTTCCGCGCTTCGTCGCCGGAGCGCGGATGTACAATTCAGACTTTGATTACAGCGTGGACAGGTTTTGGCTGTCGCACGTGTCGTCTGCCATTTGCTGATGTCGGCAGGTGCTCGCTAAACAGGAGCGTCATTACATACGCCTCTACAGGAAATAGGGGAGAGGCGTGTCACCCTTTTTGGCTCGCCGCGTTTTTTTGCTTCTGGCATACCGGCGCTACGCCGGGGGCAACGGTGCGGTGGAGCCGGCGCCGGCTTTTACCTGGCGCGAAAATCCGTTGCATTCCGTGCACTTGTATCGAAATCGGAGATTTCACCAAAAGTGCACACCGGCACTATAGCAAACCCATCCACTCCACAGCAATCTGTTATGATGGTTTTAGCATGGAAAAAGCCGTGAAACCCGGTATTCATAAGAAATCTGCGGCCAAAGGCCGCAACGGCTCCAAAAATAAAGAGCTGCGTGCGCGAGCACGCCACGGCTCGCCCCCTTCTCCCCTTGCGGGAGAAGGGATGGGGATGAGGGGTAAGCCCCCTCACCCTTTGCCCTCTCCCCCGAGGGGGAGAGGGGAAGTCAGCGAGAATCTCCATTTCGGTCGGAGTGAGGGTGAGGGGGAGACCGCCCAGACCGAGGGCACAACTTGCGCCCGCAACGTGGCCGGGCGGTCTCCCCCCGCCGTCCGTTACCTCGAAATCGATGAATCCCGCGCCGGCCAGCGACTCGACAATTTCCTCATCGCCACCCTGAAAGGCGTGCCCCGGAGCCATATTTACCGCATCCTGCGCAAGGGCGAGGTGCGCATCAACAAGGGCCGGGCGCGCCCGGACTACCGCTTGGAACCCGGGGACGTGGTGCGTATCCCCCCGCTGCGTCTGTCCCCGGCCAAGGACCTGGACCCGGGGAAGGCCGCGGACAGCTTCGGCTGGCTGCTGCCGCGCATCCTGTACGAGGACGACGACCTGATGGTGGTGAACAAGCCGGCCGGGCTGGCGGTGCACGGCGGCAGCGGGGTCAGCGTCGGGTTGATCGAGGCGCTGCGCGGCCTGCGGCCGGAAATCCCGGACCTGGAGCTGGCGCACCGCCTGGACCGGGACACCTCCGGCTGCCTGCTGCTGGCCAAGACCCGCCCGGCGATGCTGGCGCTGCATCGCATGCTGCGCGACGGCGAAATGGAAAAAGACTACGTGGCGCTGGTCGCCGGCGCCTGGCGCGGCGGGGCGCGCGAGGTGTCGGCGGCGCTGGAAAAGAACCGGCCGCGCGCCGGCGAACACCGGGTGGAAGTGTCCGAGGAGGGCAAGGAATCGGCGAGCCGGTTCATTCCGCATCAGCGTTTCGGTTCCGCCACGCTCATGGAAATCCAGCTGCTCACCGGTCGCACTCACCAGGCGCGCGTGCACGCCGCGCACCTCGGTCATCCGATCGCCGGCGACGACAAGTACGGTGACCGCGAATTCAACCGCCGCCTGCACAAGCTGGGTCTGCGGCGCCTGTTCCTGCACGCGCAGCGGCTGCGGTTCACGCACCCGCTGAGCGGTAGTAAAATGGATGTCGAAGCCCCGCTTCCCGACGAACTATCCACGCTATTGGAACGCCTCGCCCGTGAAACCTGAGCATGAACTGATCATTTTCGACTGGGACGGAACCCTCATGGATTCCATCGCCAAGATCGTGCGCTGTTTCAGCGCCGCGTTCGAGGATGCCGGCGTGCGCGGCCCGGGCGATGACGCCATCCGCCACGTCATCGGCCTCGGCCTCGGCGAGGCGGTGGCGGAACTGCTCCCGCAAGCCGACGCCGCCACGCGCGACGAGGTGGTGGAGCGTTACCGCCGGCACTTTCTGCACCTCGATCAAACCGGCATGGAACTGTTCCCGGGCGTGCGCGCCGGGCTCGAGGATCTGGCGGCGCAGGGGTATCTGCTCGCGATCGCGACCGGCAAGGCGCGGCGCGGGCTCGAGCGGGTGCTGCGCGACACCGGCACGGCGCATCTGTTCTGCGCCACGCGCTGCGCCGACGAGGCGTTTTCCAAGCCGCATCCGAAAATGATCGAGGACATCCTGGAGCAGACCGGTTTCGCCGCCGGGCAGGCGCTCATGGTCGGTGACACGACCTACGACATGCAGATGGCGCGCCACGCCGGGATCGACGGCCTCGCCGTCACCTACGGCGTGCACGGACGCGAGCTGCTCGCGCAGCACGCCCCGCTGGCCTGTCTGGATTCGTTCACGGAGGTTCATGCATGGTTGCGGCGGGTCAACGGCGCGTCATCTGCCGCGGTCGCGAACTTGTAGAGGGCGCCCGGCTCCCGAGGCGAAGCGCAGCGTAGCTCTTTCGGAGACGGGCGCCGAGTCGCCGGTTCCAGGGCGCTTCGAAGGGCGCCCAGAGGTGGTATCTGTGCGGGCTTCGCTCTCAAGCGCCGGCGACTGGGCGCGGAGTGCGCTTCACGATGTCGCGGCGCGGCGAAACCGTACCCGCGTTCGTGGTGCGTTTTGACGGACGGGTGCACGGCTATCTGAACCGCTGCGCGCACCGTTCGCTCGAACTGGACTGGATCGAAGGCGAATATTTCGACGCCTTCGGCGAGCATCTCCTGTGCGCCACGCACGGCGCGCGTTATGCACCGGCCAGCGGCATCTGCGTCGACGGACCCTGCGGCGCGGCCGGCCTGGTGAAACTCCCCGTGTTCGAGGACGGCGGCGACGTCTGCCTCGAAGCGGGGGATGATATACACTTGGTCAATTCAGACGGAATCCCGTGAGGTTATTTTCATGACGGACAACGAAACCCCGGCCCCATCGTCCTCAAGCACGCCGGGCCGCTCACCGAACTGGGAGCGCGATCTGCTCGATCGCCTGGCGTTCGCCGCGCTCACCGAACAGCGCCGCGCGCGGCGCTGGAAAATTTTCTTCCGGTTCTTCTTCGCCGCCTACCTGTTGCTGATACTGGTGCTGGCGCAGTCGGACAACTGGGGCGGCAAGGCGCTCGCCACGCGTCACACGGCGCTCGTCGACCTCGACGGCGAGATCAGCGCCAGCAGCCAGTCCAGCGCCGACAACGTCATCTCCGGATTGCGCGCCGCGTTCGAAAGCAAATCCACTGTCGGCATCATCCTGCGCGCCAACAGCCCCGGCGGCAGCCCGGTGCAGTCGGGTTACATCAACGACGAGATCAAGCGTTTGCGTGCGAAGTATCCAAAGACTCCGTTGTATGCCGTGATCGGGGACGTGTGCGCTTCCGGCTGCTACTACGCGGTCGCGGCGGCGGACAAAATTTACGCCGACAAGGCGAGCGTCGTCGGTTCGATCGGGGTGCTCATGAACGGTTTCGGTTTCGTGGACACGATGAAAAAAATCGGCGTCGAGCGCCGCCTCATGACCTCGGGCGAGCACAAGGGCTTCCTCGATCCGTTCGGGCCGGTCAAGCCGGCCGAGGCGAAACACGCGCAGGCGCTGCTCGACCGGATACACCAGCAGTTCATCGACACCGTGCGCCAGGGCCGCGGCAAGGCGCTGAAGGAAACCAAGGACATGTATTCGGGGCTGTTCTGGACCGGCGACGACGCGATCAAGCTGGGTCTCGTGGACGAGCTGGGCAGCGCCAGTTACGTGGCGCGCGAGGTGATCGGCGCGGAAGATATCGTCGACTACACCTTCCGCGAGAACGTGTTCGACCGTTTCGCGCGGCGCATCGGCACGGCCATGGCGCAGACGATGGGCGCCGATCTCCTCGGCCGCACACCGGTATTAAAATAAAAAAATCTGCCGCACAATTTCGCAGGGAACGAAATTGGACGCGCGCAGCGCGCCCGCAGGGTGCGCGCCAGGGATGGCGCGCATCAAAGGCGCAAAGAGCGCGAAGATAACGCAAAGATAATCGGAGAATAAAACCGGGACAGCTTTAACTCCTAATCGTTTTTCTTTGCGTCCTTTGCGTCTTTGCGGCAAGAATTCATATAACTTTTATCCCTTCGTTTTCGAGCATCCGCACCAGGCGGATCAGCGGCAGGCCGATCAGCGTGTTCGGATCGTCGCCTTCGAATTTTTCCAGCAACGCGATTCCCAATCCCTCCGATTTGACGCTGCCGGCGCAGGAGTAGGGCTGTTCCTTGCGCAGGTAGGATTCGATCTGCGCCTCGGTGAGCGCGCGGAACGTCACGCGATAAGGAATGACCTCGCACTGTAGGTGTCCGGTGTCGGCATTGACCAGCGCCAGCCCGGTGTACAGCGTGACCGCTCTGCCGGAAGCGGAACGCAGTTGTTCCACCGCCTTGTCGTGGCTGTGCGGCTTGCCCACGATGACGCCGTTGTACACCGCGACCTGATCCGAACCGATGACCAGCGCGCGCGGTTTTTGTCCGGCGATCTTGCGCGCCTTTTCAACGGACAGGCGCTCGACCAGGGCCGCAGGCGTTTCGCCCGGACGCGGCGTTTCATCCACCTCGGGGGAAACGACCTCGAAAGGGATTTTCAGGCGTTCGAGCAGCTCGCGGCGATACGGCGAGGATGAGGCGAGGATGAGTTTCATATGATTATTTGCCGCGAAGTCGCAAAGGACGCAAAGAAAAACATTCAGCAGTTAAAAACTGTTCTGGTTTTATTCTCGTTTACCTTTGCGTCTTTGCGGCAAAGAATATTACTCAATCTCGACCAGCGCCTCGTCGGGGTTGACGCTGTCGCCCTTGGCGACGTTGACGGTCTTGACCGTGCCGCCCACCGGCGCCGGCACTTCGTTTTCCATTTTCATCGCCTCGATCACCAGCACCGGGTCGCCGGCCTTCACCTTGGCGCCGGCCTTGACCAGGATGTCCACGATCGTGCCGGGCATGGAGCTGGTGACGTGGCCTTCCTTCGACGCCTTCGGGCGTTTCGAACCGCGCGACGCGCGGCGCGTGTCGACCACGCCGGCCTCGGTCGGCACGGTTTCGGTCAGCGTCTCGATGAGAATCTGTTCCGGCACGCCGTCCACGGTCACGAAGAACGGGCGCTGTTCCTCGCTCTTGTGGCCGGCGCCGGTGACGCGGATGTGATAGGTCTCGCCGTGCATGGTGACGTTGAAATCGGTCGGCGCCAGCGTCGGCAGGCCGGACGTGGCGGCGGTGACCGGCGGCTTGAGCTCTTCGGGCTTGAGCGTGCCGGCGGCGCGCTCCTCGAGGAACTTGCGTCCGATCTCGGGGAACATGGCGAAGGTGAGCACGTCCTCCTCGCTCCTGGCGAGTTCGCCGATCTCCTCGCGCAGACGGTGCATCTCGGGCTTGAGTTTGTCCGCCGGGCGACAACTGATGACTTCCTCGTCGCCGATAGCCATGCTGCGCACGGCGTCGTTGATCTTGCCCGGCGCCTTGCCGTAACGGCCCTGCAGGTAGAGTTTCACCTCGTTGGTGATGCTCTTGTAGCGCTTGCCGGTGAGCACGTTCAGCACCGCCTGGGTGCCGACGATCTGCGAGGTCGGCGTCACCAGCGGCGGGAAGCCGAGGTCTTCGCGCACGCGCGGGATTTCCGCCAGCACTTCGTTCATGCGGTTGAGCGCGCCCTGTTCCTTGAGCTGGTTCGACAGGTTCGAGATCATGCCGCCCGGCACTTGGTTGACCATCACGCGCGTGTCGATCTCGGCGTACTCGCTCTCGAACTGGTGGTATTTCTTGCGCACTTCGCGGAAATAGAATCCGATCTCCTGCAGCGACTCCAGTTTCAGCCCGGTGTCGTAGGGCGTGCCCTGGAACGCCACCACCATGCTTTCGGTGGGCGAGTGGCTGGTGCCCCAGGACAGCGACGAAATCGCGGTGTCCACGTGGCGCGCGCCGTTTTCGACCGCGAGATACATGCTGATGTTGGCCATGCCGACGGTGGTGTGCGAGTGGAACGCGAGCGGCGCCTTGACCGCCTTCGACAGCGCCGCAAACAGCTCGGCGGTGCGCGCCGGCGTGATCAGGCCGGCCATGTCCTTGACGGCGATGCTCTGGCAGCCCATTTTCTCCATCGCGCGCGCCATCTCGACGAAATGTTCGGTGGTGTGCACCGGGCTCGTGGTGTAGCAGATCGCGCCCTGCGCGTGCTTGCCGGCCCGGAGCACGGCCTTGACCGAGACCTCGATGTTGCGCATGTCGTTCATGGCGTCGAAGATGCGGAACACGTCCACGCCGCATTCGGCCGATTTCTTCACGAACGCCTCGACCACGTCGTCGGAGTAGTGGCGGTAGCCGAGCAGGTTCTGCCCGCGCAGCAGCATCTGGAGCGGCGTCCTGGGCAGCGCCTTTTTCAGCTTGCGCAGCCGTTCCCACGGGTCTTCCTTGAGGAAGCGCAGGCAGGCATCGAAGGTGGCGCCGCCCCAGGCCTCGATCGACCAGTAGCCGACCTTGTCGAGCTTGTCGCAGACCGGCAGCATGTCCTCGGTGCGCATTCGCGTGGCGAGCAGCGACTGGTGCGCGTCGCGCAGCACGACTTCAGTGACATGAACCTGCTTCGATGACGATGCCATGGTTGCCGCTGGTCTCCTACAGGCCGTGATGCGCCGCGATCGCCGCGGAAATGGCGGCGGCCAGATCGGCGGGCGGACGGCGGATCGAATAGTTTAACAGCTCCGGGTGCTTTTCGATGAATCCGGTGTCGAATTTTCCCGCCTGGAATTCCGGCGTGGCGAGGATTTCGAGATAAAACGGCTTGGTCGTTTTCACGCCGTGCACGCCCATGTCGAGCAGCGCGCGCCGCGCGCGCGCCAGCACCTTGTCCCAGGTCAGCGCCCAGACCGTGAGCTTGGCGCACATCGAGTCGTAGTGGGGCGGGAATTCGTAGCCGGTGTAGATCGCGGCGTCGGTGCGCACGCCCGGTCCGCCCGGGGCGTAGTAGCGGGTGATGCGCCCGTAGCTCGGCAGGAAATCGTTTTTCGGGTCCTCGGCGTTGATGCGGAACTGGATCGCATAGCCGCGGCGGCGGATGTCTTCCTGCTTGTACGACATCGGCTGTCCCTCGGCGATGCGGATCTGTTCCTGGACGATGTCCACGCCGGTGATCTGTTCGGTCACGGTGTGCTCCACTTGCAGGCGCGTGTTCATCTCCATGAAATAGAATTTTCCTTCCTGATCGAACAGGAATTCGACGGTGCCGGCGTTTTCGTAATTGACGCAACGCGCGGCGCGCACGCCCAGGTCGCAGACCGCGGCGCGCTGCTCCTCGGTGAGCTGCGGCGACGGCGCGATCTCGATCAGTTTCTGGTGGCGACGCTGGATCGAGCAGTCGCGCTCGAACAGGTGGATCATGTTGCCGTGCTTGTCGCCGAGCACCTGCACCTCGATGTGGCGCGGGTTGACGATGGCTTTTTCCAGGAACACGTCGGCGCTGCCGAAGGCCTTGGTGGCCTCGGACACCACGCGTTCGTAGGCGCGTTGCAGTTCTTCCTCGTTGTTGCAGCGGCGGATGCCGCGGCCGCCGCCGCCGGAGGTGGCCTTGAGCATCACCGGGTAGCCGATTTTTTTGGCGAGCTTCACTGCTTCGGTGACGGTCTTGAGATTGCCGTCGCTGCCGGGCACCACCGGTATGCCGGCGGCGATCATGGCCTCGCGCGCCGCGGTCTTGTCGCCCATGCGGCGGATCGCGTCCACCGTCGGACCGATGTAGGTGATCCCGCGCCGGGCGCAGACTTCGGTGAGCTGGGGATTCTCCGACAGGAAGCCGTAACCGGGATGCAGCGCGTCGCAGCCGGTGGCGACGGCCAGGTTCACGATGCGGTGCGCGTTGAGATAGCCGCCGACCGGGTCCGGTCCGACGTTGTAGGCCTCGTCGGCCTTTTTGACGTGCAGCGCATGACGGTCGGCATCGGTGTAGATGGCGACCGACTTGATGCCCATTTCGGCGCAGGCGCGCACTATGCGGACCGCGATTTCACCGCGGTTGGCAACCAGTATCTTTTTGATCAAGCTGAAAACTCCGCTGAACCGGCCACGGCATTCCCTGCAGGATGCCGCCTTGCTTTGTACGGAACGAAGCCGGCAGTGTCAACCGCAACCGTCCGGCTGGCCGCGTCTAAAACCCTATTTTGACACAAGTTTGCCGCGAATATATGATGCGCCGCCTGTATCCGGCCGCCTGCCTGCCAAACCGCCCGATTCCGGAGGTTTGGCAGGCAACGGATACGACCGGTTCTGTGAGGGTATCATGTCGTCATCCTGGAAAGAGTCGCACGGACATTTACCGGGGACCATAGATCCGATCCAGCTTGCGGAAAGGGGCGCGCGCCTGACCGGCACGCTGCCGCTGAAAAGCATGCCGCGGCTGATGCAGACGTGCCTGGAAGGGTCGGACGATGTGTTCGTCGATCTGCTCTTCGAGCGCGGCGAGGGCGAGCAGGTCTTCGTCATGCATGGCAAGCTGCGCGTGCGGTTGCGCGTCACCTGCCAGCGTTGTCTCGAAGGCATGGAGCTGGACGTGGAAGCCGCGCCGTGGCTGCTGTTGACGCGGCCGGGAAGCCGGCGTGACCGGCTCGAAGATGAGCCCGACATACTGGTGGTGGACAAGCCGTTGCCGTTGAGCGCGCTGGCCGAGGATGAATTGCTGCTGGCGTTGCCGATGGTGCCGACGCATGCGCTGAACGAATGTCCGGCCGGGACTTACGTGAAGCAGGACACGGCCGGCGGCGAAGGCGCCGAAGGGAAAAAGAAAAATCCCTTCGCGGCGCTGAACGAATTGAAGAAAACGAGTTAGTTACTTACGAGGATTTATCATGGCCGTACAGAAAAGCCGAGTATCACCTTCCCGCCGCGGCATGCGCCGTTCCCACGACGCGCTGAAGAAATCGGCGCTTTCGGTCGACAAGACGAGCGGCGAGACGCATCGCCGGCATCAAGTCACCGCCGACGGATATTATCGCGGCCGCAAGGTGCTGGACACGAAACCGGAATAGAACCGGTTTGATCCGGAACCGTTCAGGGACTTGAGAACGTGATCACGATTGCCCTCGACGCCATGGGGGGCGATCACGGTGTCGGCGTCACCGTGCCCGCGGCCCTCAAGACTCTGAAAGACGAACCCGCGCTGAAACTCATGCTCGTGGGCCGGCGTGACGCCATCGAAGCCGAGTTGAAGCACCGGCACGCAAGCGAGAACGAGCGCTTCGTCATCCACCATGCCTCGGAAGTGGTGGGCATGGACGAACCGCCGGCGCAGGCGCTGCGCGGCAAGAAAGATTCCTCGATGCGCGTGGCTGTCAATCTGGTCAAGGACGGCGTCGCCCAGGCAGCGGTGTCCGCCGGCAATACTGGCGCGCTCATGGCGACCTCGCGTTTCGTCCTCAAGACCCTGCCCGGCATCGACCGTCCGGCGATCGTCACGACCCTGCCCACGATCCACGATCATGTACATGTCCTCGACCTCGGCGCCAACGTGGATTGCACGCCGGAACAACTGCTGCAGTTCGCCGTGATGGGTTCGATCCTGGTCGGCGCCGTGGAGGAAAACCCCCGTCCGCGTGTCGGCCTGCTCAACATCGGCGAGGAAGACATCAAGGGCAACGAGATCGTCAAGAAAACTCATGAATTGCTGCGCGCCAGCTCGCTCAATTATTGCGGTTATGTCGAGGGCGACGAGATATATACCGGCGACATGGACGTGATCGTCTGCGACGGTTTCGTCGGCAACGTCATGCTCAAGACCAGCGAGGGCCTGTCGCGCATGATCACGCATTTCATGAAGCAGGAATTCCGGCGCAACCTCCTGACGCGTTTGTCGGCGCTGGTGGCGATGCCGGTGCTGCACGCCTTCAAGAAGCGCGTCGATCCGCGCCGCTACAACGGCGCCACCCTGATCGGTCTCAACGGCACCGTGATCAAGAGCCACGGCGGCGCCGACGAACTGGCCTTCGAACACGCGATCCTGGAGGCGCTGGCGGAAGTGAAGAACAACGTTCCCGAACGCATCGGGCGCGAACTCGCCGCGATGGCGGAAAAAGGTGCAGTGGCATGAGCCGCGGAGATGGCGACCGCGCAGCGCGGAGCAGGGGCCCCTTTGGGGATGCGACCGCTGCGCGGGATGCAGACGCCCCGAATGCGGTCGCTGACATCCCCTCCGCTGCCCGATCCCGCTGCGCGGGTCCCTCGGGCGACGCTCCGGGGCGCCCCCCACGAAGTGGGGATGCGACCGGCGAAGGCCACAGGCCGCCGACGACTTGGCGTTTCGGTTCTACCGCGATCTTTCGGAGGCGGCGCGCATGATCTATTCGCGCATCATCGGCACCGGCGGTTACCTGCCGGCCAAAATCCTCACCAACCGCGATCTCGAGAAAATGGTCGAGACCACGGACCAGTGGATCGTGGAACGCACCGGCATCCGCGAGCGCCACATCGCCGCCGAAGACGAGACCACCGCCTCCATGGGCGAACAGGCCGCGCGCCGCGCCATCGACGCCGCCGGCATCGCCGTGAAGGACATCGACCTGATCATCGTCGCGACCACCACGGCCGATCAGATTTTTCCCAGCACCGCCTGCCTGCTGCAGGAACGGCTCGGGGTCCACGGCTGCGCCGCGTTCGACGTGCAGGCGGTGTGCACCGGCTTCGTCTACGCGCTCGGCGTCGCGGACAAGTTCATCCGCACCGGCGCGGCAAAATGCGCGCTGGTGGTGGGCAGCGAAACCCTGTCGCGCATCACCGACTGGACCGATCGCACCACCTGCGTGCTGTTCGGCGACGGCGCCGGCGCGGTGATACTGGCCGCGTCAAGCAAGCCCGGCATCGTTTCCTCGCACTTGCACGCCGACGGCCGCTACAAGGATTTGCTCAACGTGCCCGCCGGCATCTCGCGCGGCTACGACAAGGTCGTCAACGGCACCGCTTACATGAAGATGGAAGGCAACGAGGTGTTCAAGGTGGCGGTGAACACGCTCGGCCGCATCGTCGACGAGACGCTGGCGGCGAATCACATGAAGAAATCCGACATCCAGTGGCTGGTGCCGCACCAGGCCAACCACCGCATCATCGCCGCGACCGCGAAGAAACTCGGCATGTCCATGGATCACGTGGTGCTGACGGTGGACCGTCACGGCAACACTTCGGCGGCTTCGATCCCGCTCGCCTTCGACGAGGCGGTGCGTGACGGACGTATCAAGCCCGGCGACACGGTGCTGATGGAGGCCTTCGGCGGCGGTTTCACCTGGGGCTCGGTATTGTTGAAATATTGATATGAGTTCTTGCCGCAAAGACGCAAAGGGCGCAAAGAAAAACTTTTTTAAAGTTAAAACTATTTTGATTTATTCTGATTTACCTTTGCGTTCTCTGCGTCTTTGCGGCAAATAATCATATAACTTTCGATTCATTATGAAACTCGCTTTTGTTTTCCCCGGACAGGGTTCGCATTCGGTCGGCATGATGAACGCGCTGGCCACCGAGTTTCCCGTCGTCAAGCAAACCTTCAGCGAGGCCTCGCAGGCGCTCGGCTACGACCTGTGGCAGGTGGTGGAGCAGGGGCCGGAGGAAAGACTCAATCAAACCGAGGTGACGCAGCCGGCGATGCTGACCGCCGACATCGCCGTCTGGCGCGCGTGGCTGGCGAGCAAAGGTCCGTTGCCGCAGATGATGGCCGGCCACAGCCTCGGCGAATATTCCGCGCTGGTGTGCGCCGAGGCGCTTGACTTCGGCGACGCCGTGAAACTGGTCGCGGACCGCGGACGCTTCATGCAGGAAGCGGTGCCGATCGGACAGGGCGGCATCGCCGCGATCCTCGGCCTGGACGATGACGCCGTGCGTAAATTGTGCGAGCAGGTGGCCCAGGGCGAGGTGCTCGACGCGGTCAATTTCAATTCGCCGAACCAGGTGGTGATTGCCGGCGCGGCCGCGGCCGTGGCCCGCGCCGTGGAGCAGTCCAAGGCGGCCGGCGCCAGACGCGCCGTGGTGCTGCCCATGAGCGTGCCGGCGCACAGCCGGCTGATGCACCCGGCGGCATTGCGCATGGCCGAGCGACTCAAGAGCGTGAACGTGCGCGCGCCGCGCGTGCCGGTGATTCACAACGTGCATCTGCAAGCGGAGTCCGATCCGGAGGCGATTCGAAACGCGCTGGTGCGCCAGATCGAGTCTCCGGTGCGCTGGGTGGCGTTGATCGAGAAAATGGCCGCCGCCGGCGTGGACCGGATGGTAGAATGCGGGCCGGGCAAGGTGCTGGCGGGCCTGAACAAGCGCATCGTCAAGACCTTCGAGACGCTGCCGGTGTACGATCCAGAAACGCTTAAGACCGCACTAAGTGCTGTGGCAAAATAAAATAGACAGGATTAACAGGATTTTTCAGGATTTACAGGATTATTTTCCAAGTTTTTAATCCTGTTAATCCTGTGAAATTAAATTTTCTCAGGAGCGATGAATGATATTGAAAGGCCAAATTGCATTGGTCACCGGCGCCAGCCGCGGCATCGGCCAGGCCATCGCCCTCGAACTGGGACGGCAGGGAGCGCAGGTGTTCGGCACCGCCACGTCCGCTGATGGCGCAGAAAAGATCACGCAGGTCCTGAAGCAGAACAACGTCGCCGGGAGAGGGGTCGTGCTGGACGTGAACAGCGCCGACTCCATCGCCGCGGCGCTGTCGGAACTCGAGAAGGGCTCCGCCGTGCCGACGATCCTGGTCAACAACGCCGGCATCACGCGCGACAACCTGCTGCTGCGCATGACCGAGGACGAATGGGACGCGATTCTGAACACCAACCTCAAGTCGGTGTACCGCATGACCAAGGCCTGCCTGCGCGCCATGACCAAGGCGCGCTGGGGCCGCATCATCAGCATCAGCTCGGTGGTGGGCGCGATGGGCAACGCCGGCCAGGCGAACTACGCCGCCGCCAAGGCCGGACTGATCGGCTTCACCAAGGCGCTGGCGCGCGAGGTCGGCTCGCGCAATATCACCGTCAATGCGGTGGCGCCGGGCTTCATCGACACCGACATGACCCGCGCCCTGCCGGACGCACAGAAGGAAGCGCTGCTCAAGCAGATCCCGCTCGGCCGGCTCGGCCAGGCCGAGGAGATCGCCCAAGCGGTGGCGTTTCTCGCCTCGCCGCAGGCCGGCTATATTACCGGTACGACCTTGCACGTGAACGGCGGAATGTACATGAATTAAGTGGGGTAGCCGCCGGATCCCGTGGCGCAGCTCTTTCGGAGACGGCGGCAGTAGCGCCCATGGAAACAGGGCTCATTGCGGCTACCTGCGCCCATTGCCGAAGGGGCCGCCACCGCCCGAGGCGTGAGCTCTTTCGGCGGTTGGCGGCCAGGCGACTCAATGAACCTAGAAGCTATCTCAAAATCAAACTCCCTCCCCCTTGATGGGGGAGGGTTGGGGTGGGGGTGAAAAGTGTCATCGGGAAAAGCAGCAAAAATCCTTCCCCCTCCCCCTAGCCCCCTCCCGCGAGGGGAGGGGGAAAT
>DAIDLH010000131.1 GCA_027449605.1 Candidatus Muproteobacteria bacterium
GGCGACATCGTCGGCGACCACACGGTGCTGTTCGCCGGCGGCGGCGAGCGCGTCGAGATCACGCACCGCGCCGAATCGCGCATGACCTTCGCCAACGGCGCGTTGCGCGCCGCGCGCTGGCTGGTGGACCGCAAGACCGGACTATATGATATGCAAGATGTGCTCGGGTTGCGCTGAACAACGCGGAGGCAAGGATGCGCGGGAAGTTTCTGAAAGCCATCTTTAGAATGAACGTAGGGTGGGCATCGCCCACCATCGGACGACCATCGAAGCCGCATGTGGTGGGCGATGCCCAGCCTACAAATACTTGCTTCTGTCGTAGAGCGCGTACCACGCGCCACGAGGCTCATGCGAGCTGTCGATCGGCGGGCAATGCCCGCCCTACATTATTACTGCTGTTGTTCGCCGCCGTGCTGGCGGGATGTTCGACCACCGGCAATAAAACCCCGAGCCTCAGCCAGACGCTCGCCGTCATCTCCAGCCCGACCGCGCGCACGCTCACCAGCGTCGCCCGCAGCAGCGATCCCAAGACCGCGCTCAAGAAGACGATCGAGAGCCGCAAGTCGGTTTACGAGACGAACCCCTACGCGCTGGTGCAGGACGTGCGCACCCTCAAGCGCGATTACGACAACCTGGTGACGCTGCTCACCGGCCGGGTCAAGAAGACCTGGGGCAAGAAGGAAGTGAAGCTGCCGTCGCGCGTGCAATATATAAAGTACACGCAGAACTACATGAGCCGCGCGGTGGTGGACTTCGACGCCGGCCTGGTGACGGTCGAGACGCTGGACGGCAAGGACCCGCGCGGGAGCCTCAAGAACGCCATCGTCACCACGCTGCTCACGCCCAACGACCCGCGCGCGGTGGACCTGTTCTCCGACAGCGCGATCACGCTCACGAGCGAGAAGGAACCGTATCTGCTCGGGCTGATCGTGGACCAGAACAAGAAACCGGTGGCCTCGCCGGCCGACGCCGAGGGCTTCGCCGATCATCTGCTCAAGTCGCAGGCGGCGACGCGCGAGATCGAGCTCGACGGCGCGAAGAAGCAGGCGCTGTACGTGAAGATTCCGATGGTGGCGAATTTCGAGAACAAGCAGGCCGAGAAATACAGCCAGCACGTGGAAAAATTCGCCGCCCAGTACCAGATCAGCCCGAGCCTGGTGTACGCCATCATCCGCACCGAGAGCAATTTCAACCCGTTCGCGGTCAGTTCCGCGCCGGCCTACGGGCTGATGCAGCTCGTGCCCGGCAGCGGCGGACGCGAGGCTTACCGGCGTGCCAAGGGTTCGGACGAAATTCCGTCGAAGCAATATCTGTTCGACGCGCAGAACAACATCGAGCTCGGCGCGGCCTATCTCAGCGTGCTCACCTACAGCCAGCTCGAACCGGTCGCCAACAACGTATCGCGCGAGTATTGCGTGATCTCGGCCTACAATACCGGCCCGAGCAACGTGCTGCGGACTTTCTCCAGGGACAAGGTCGCGGCGGTGAACACCATCAACAGCCTGCCGCCTTCGAGCGTGTACCAGAAGCTGCGGTCGAATCTTCCGTATGAGGAAACGCGACAGTACCTGCACAAGGTGGTCAATTACCGCCGGCAGTTCGTCACCAAGGTAAATTGAATTTTTTGTCGAGCATCGAGGAGAGATCCATGCGTAACAAAATCATTCTGCCGCTGTTCCTGATCGTGTTCGGCCTGCTCGGCGGTTGCGGCTACAACACGTTGCAAACCACCGACGAGCAGATCAAGGCGAGCTGGGCCGAGGTGCTGAACCAGTACCAGCGCCGCGCCGACCTGGTGCCGAACCTGGTGAACGTGGTCAAGGGTTACGCGTCGCACGAGAAAGACGTGCTCACGCGCGTAACCGAAGCGCGCGCCAAGGTCGGCACGATCCAGGCAACCCCGGAACTCTTGAATGACGAACAGGCGTTCGCCAAGTTCCAGGCGGCGCAGGGCGAGCTGTCCTCGGCGCTGTCGCGGCTGCTCGCGGTGTCGGAGAATTATCCGCAGCTCAAGGCCGACGGCTTGTTCCGCGATTTGCAGGCGCAGCTCGAAGGCACCGAGAACCGCATCACCGTGGCGCGCAACCGCTACATCCAGGCGGTGCAGGCGTACAACGTCACGGTGCGCCAGTTTCCGAGCAACCTGACGGCGATGCTGTTCGGTTACAAGACCAAGCCGAGCTTCACCGTGGAGAATGAAAAGGAAATCGCCAAGCCGCCCAAGGTCGACTTCAGCGGCGGCACACCGCCGCCTTCGCCGACCAGCGCCGGTTACCAGTAGTTCCGGGTAGGGTGGGCATTGCCCACCATTAGATAATCAAATTGGGTCCGATGGTGGGCGATGCCCACCCTACAAATACTAAATTCCACCGCAAAACGCATAGGACGCAGAGAAAAAGTTCTGTGAGACAAAAATACTTCTTCATCCTTTGCGCTCTTTGCGTCTTTGCGGTGAGTTTTGCTCACGCGGAAGTGGCGGTGCCGCCGCTTACGGCGCGCGTCACCGACCTGACCGGCACGCTCGCGCCGGCGCAGCGCGATACGCTCGAACGGGAGCTGCGCGCCTTCGAAACCCGCAAGGGCAGCCAGATCGCGGTGCTGATCGTTCCCACCACCCGGCCCGAAGCCATCGAGCAGTATTCGATCCGCGTGGCTGAGGCCTGGAAACTCGGGCGCAAAGGCATCGACGACGGCGTGCTGCTGCTGGTTGCCAAGGACGACCGCGAGCTGCGCATCGAGGTCGGTTACGGCCTCGAAGGCGCGATACCCGACGCCGTGGCCAAGCGCGTGGTCAGCGAGATCATCGTTCCCTATTTCAAACAGGGCGATTTCTATGGCGGCATCCAGGCCGGCGTCAGCCGGCTGATCCGGCTCGTGGACGGCGAGCCGCTGCCGCCGCCGCAGGCGCGGGACAATTCCTGGTCCGGCATCTTCGACTACGCGCCGTTCATCATCATCGCGGCGTTCGTCGGCGGCGGCATGCTGCGCGCGCTGTTCGGCCGGCTGATCGGCGGGTCCGTGGCCGGCGGCGTCACCGGGCTGATTCTCTGGTTCATCGCCGGTTCCGCGTTGATGGCGCTGATCGCCGGCATCGTCGTGTTCGTGCTGGTGCTGGCCGCGGGCGTGCAGCTCGGTTCCTCGCGTTACGGCGGCTGGCCGGGCGGAGGCTATGGCGGCGGTTACGGCGGCGGCTGGAGCAGCAGCGGCGGTGGAGGAGGTTTCGGCGGCGGGGGCGGCGGATTCGGAGGCGGCGGCGCCTCGGGGAAATGGTGATGAGTCTCGCACGCGTGATTCGACACTTGTTCATGCCGCCGTGGCGCGTGCGCGTGGCGTTTCCGGCGTATACGTTGCGCGCCATCGAGACCGCGATCAGCGAGGCCGAGTCCGCGCACGCCGGCGAAATCCGTTTCGCCGTGGAGAGCGCGCTGCCGCTGGTTCCGCTGTTGCGCGGACAATCGGCGCGCCATCGGGCGCTTGAGGTGTTCTCGCATTTGCGCGTGTGGGACACGGAACACAACAACGGCGTGCTGATCTATCTGCTGCTGGCGGATCATGACGTGGAGATCGTCGCCGACCGCGGCGTGCACGCGCGCGTCGGCGGCGAGGGCTGGGAGAAAATCTGTCGCGAGATGGAGGCGTCGTTCCGCGAAGGCAAGTTCGAAGAAGCCGTGCAGCACGGCATCCGCGCCGTCAGCGCCCATCTCGCCCGGCATTATCCGGCGCAGGGGAAGGGCCGGAACGAGCTCGACGACCGGCCGGTGGTGCTTTAGCGGACTGTTGAAAAACCACGTTCGCGCTGAGTGAAGTAGGGTGGGCACTGCCCACCATTCAACGGCAAGTGTGGTTACTTATGGTGGGCGATGCCCACCCTACAAGTCTTGGTCGGAATGACGGCGCTGAAAAAACAGGATCAGTCGCCCGTGGGGATGATCTCGAATTCCAGTACTTTTTCCATCGCGGTCAGCGTCTCCGCCAGCTTGCGGTAATTGTCCGTGTTCTGCGAGCGGACCGTCATCTGGTATTCGAAATATTTTCCTTCCTGTTCCAGCCGGTAGCTCAGGTTGGCCACCGAGAAATTCTGCCGGACGATGAGGTCGCGCAGCTCGGATTCGGCGGGCGTTTCCTGGCGCTTGAAACGCACCATGAGCCGCGCGTAATAGTGCGAGGGCATGATCGTTTCGATCCAGCGGAACAGCGCCAGCGTGCCCAGCGTCACCAGCGTCGCGACGATGGCCGGGAAATAAAAACCGATGCCGATGAGGATGCCGATCGCGGCGGTGATCCAGATCGACGCCGCGGTGGTCAGGCCGCGCACCGTGAGACCTTCCTTCATGATCACGCCGGCGCCGAGAAAACCGATGCCGGTCATGATGCCCTGCGCCATGCGCGTCGGGTCGACGCGTATGGTTTCGAGCGGCATGTCCTTGAGCAGCTCCCATTGGTAGAGGGTGAGCAGCATCAGCAGACTCGAGGCGGTGCACACCAGGGTATGGGTGCGGAATCCGGCCGGACGGCCGTGGTAGGTGCGCTCCAGGCCGATGAGGCCGCCGGCCAGTACCGCCAGGCCGAGGTGCATGAGAATGGTGAGATATTCGCTTTCCACAAGGCGAGTTTAGCTGCTCGGCCCGGGAGCGCCAATTCGATGTGTGCCGGTGACGGTGCATGGCGCGCGGCAAGGCGCGGTGTTTCAGTGTGGTTCAAGCCTGAGGCGACATGGCGTCACGGGGGAGGCGGCGATTTGTTCGAGCTTTCCGGTCGCGGTTCGCGCGCCGGATCGGAAGCCGGCGGCGCCGGCGCGGGTTCGCGCAGGAAGCTCTTCGCCAGCGCGCGGTAGATCGGTTCCGGACACACCAGGCGCGAGACGGAATAGGCGATCAGGGCGGTCGCGATCAGCGGCAACAGCATGGTCTGGTTCCGGGTCATCTCCATGATGATGACGAAAGCGGTGATCGGCGTCTGCACCACGCCGGTGAAGTAGGCCAGCATCCCCAGGATCACGATCGCCTCCCCGGGCGTGGACGGAAACCACGATGCGAGGCTCGAACCGAGCGCGGCGCCGGTGGCCAGCGACGGCGCGAAGATGCCGCCCGGTATGCCGCTCAGGTAGGACGCGAGCGTGGCCAGCATCTTGAGCAGCGTGTACGACGCGGGCAGGTTGTCCGTGCCCGTGACCACGCGCGACGCCTCCTGGTATCCGGTGCCGAACGTGAGCCCGCCCGAGAGCAGGCCGAACAGGGAAATTCCCAGCCCGCAGAGCGCCGCGAGCGCGAACGGACGGCGTTTGGCGAAGGGCACGATGCGCCGCGTGCCGTGGACCAGCACCGCGCTGAACGCGCCGCCGAGCAATCCGCCGATGATCCCGCACGCCGGGACCGCGAGCCAGTCGGAAGAGAAACTCAGCGCGGCGTTGGTGCTGCCGAAGTAGGAGTAATTCCCGAGTATCGAAAGCGCGGTCACGCCCGCGAGCAGTACCGTCACCAGGATCGTGCCGTTGCTGCGTTCCTCGAACGAGCGGCTCATTTCCTCCACCGCGAACAGGATGCCGGCGAGCGGCGTATTGAACGCGGCGGCGATGCCGCCGGCGCCGCCGGCGAGGATCAACCCGCGCTCCAGCGCCTGCGGCGGGAAACGCGCCAGCCGTCCGAGCGAGGACATGATCGCGGCGCCGATGTGCACCGTCGGCCCCTCGCGGCCGATCGACGCCCCGCAGCCCAGCCCCAGCGTGGTGAGCAGGATCTTGCCCGCGGCGATGCGCAACGACAGCAGCCGGTTGCGCGGCTGTTCCTGCTTGATGCTCAGCGCCGCGATCGCCTGCGGAATCCCGCTGCCGCCGGCCTCGGGAAAATAACGCCGCGTGAGCCAGGCCACCCCGATCAATCCCAGCGGCGGCAGCAGCAGCGCGGCATACGGCGCGGTTTCAGACAGCCGGTGAAACGTCTGGTCGGCGAAGGTGGCGATTAGGGCGAATCCCGCGGCGGCGGCCCCTACCAGCAGCGCGCCGAGCCAGAACACCAGCCGCACGCGCCAGTGGCGCAATGAAAACAGGCGGCGTTGCGTATGGCGGAGATGTCGATACATTATTTAAGATTCAGCGGGCACGAATGGCGTGAACCGAGGGCAATGGTATCGTATTTGCCGCGATGCTCCATGCCGGATCGGTCTGAATCGGTTCATTCGACGGCGCGCGATGCGTCCAGGCCCGTTTTTACCGGGACCGAACCGGACGCGTTGATTTGCACCGGACTGTCCCGTAAAATTCGCACTCAGCCGGAAACACCCTTTTAGGCATTCACAGCGGGAGAGAAGCACCCGAAGCGACAGGGTCCTCTCCCGTTTTTGTGCGCCCGCGCGCCGTGAGGTAATGGTCCATGCCGTCTGCACTGCTGGCTCTGGAAGATGGTTCTCTGTTTTACGGGGAGTCCATCGGCGTTCCGGGGCAGGCGGTGGGCGAGGTGGTGTTCAACACCGCCATGACCGGTTACCAGGAAATTCTCACCGACCCCTCGTACGCGCGCCAGATCGTCACGCTGACCTATCCCCACATCGGCAACACCGGGACCAACCCCGAGGACATGGAGTCCGGCGGCGTGTACGCCACCGGCCTCGTGATCCGCGACCTGCCGGCGCAGCACAGCAACTTCCGCGCCGCCGAATCGCTGCCGGAATTCATGCGTCGCCACAAGCTGGTCGGCATCGCCGGCATCGACACGCGCCGGCTGACACGCCTGCTGCGCGAGAAAGGCGCGCAGAACGGCTGCATCCTTGCGGCGGAAAAGGGCGGCAAGCTCGACAAGAAGGAAGCGCTGAAAGCGGCGCGCGCGTTTCCCGGACTGAAGGGCATGGACCTGGCCAAGGTGGTGAGCGTCAGGAAACCCTACAGCTGGGACGAGGGCTTGTGGGAACTGGGCAAGGGTCATGTGAAACAGGAGCATCCGCGATTTCACGTGGTCGCCTGCGACTACGGCATCAAGCGCAACATCCTGCGCATGCTCGCCGCGCGCGGCTGCCGGCTCACGGTCGTTCCGGCGCAGACCCCGGCGGACGAGATATTAAAGATGAAACCGGACGGCGTGTTCCTCTCCAACGGTCCCGGCGATCCGGAGCCGTGCACCTACGCCATCGAGGCGATCCGGACCATCATCGACACCGGTCTGCCGGTGTTCGGCATCTGCCTCGGTCACCAGCTCATGGGACTCGCCTCCGGCGCCAACACCGTCAAGATGAAATTCGGCCATCACGGCGCGAACCATCCGGTGCTCGAGATCGCCACCGGTCGGGTCATGATCACCAGCCAGAATCACGGATTCGCCGTGGATGAAGCCAGCCTTCCGTCGAATATGCGCGTGACGCACCGCTCGCTGTTCGACGGTTCGGTGCAGGGCCTCGAACGCACCGACAGGCCGGCGTTCTGCTTCCAGGGGCATCCGGAAGCGAGCCCCGGACCGCACGATGTGGCGCCGCTGTTCGACAAATTCATAGAGACAATGGAAGAGCGGCAAGTAGCAATTAGCAAGTTGCAAGAAAGGAAAACCACCGAGGCCTTATGACTTGCTACTTGAAACTTGCTGCTTGCTACTGACGTGTTATGCCGAAACGCACTGACATAAAAAGCATCCTGATCATCGGCGCCGGGCCGATCATCATCGGCCAGGGCTGCGAGTTCGACTATTCCGGCGCGCAGGCGTGCAAGGCGCTCAAGGAAGAGGGTTATCGCGTCATCCTGGTCAATTCCAATCCGGCCACGATCATGACCGATCCGGAGACGGCCGACGCCACCTACATCGAGCCGATCACCTGGCCGACGATCGCGAAGATCATCGAGCGCGAACGTCCGGACGCGCTGCTGCCGACCATGGGCGGCCAGACCGCGCTCAACACCGCGCTCGACCTGGCGCGCGAGGGCGTGCTGGAAAAATTCGGCGTCGAGATGATCGGCGCCAAGCGCGAGGCGATCGACAAGGCCGAGGACCGCGAGCTGTTCAAGAAGGCGATGGAATCCATCGGCCTGAAGTGCGCGCGCGGCGCCATCGCGCACAGCATGGAAGAGGCGATGCAGGTGCAGGCGGCGATCGGTTTCCCGGTCATCATCCGGCCGTCGTTCACGCTCGGCGGCACCGGCGGCGGCATCGCCTACAACAAGGACGAGTTCGTCGCCATCTGCGAGCGCGGCCTCGACGCCTCGCCGACGCGCGAGCTGTTGATCGAGGAATCCATCATCGGCTGGAAGGAGTACGAGATGGAGGTGGTGCGCGACCGCCAGGACAACTGCATCATCATCTGCTCGATCGAGAACTTCGATCCGATGGGCGTGCACACCGGCGATTCGCTCACCGTGGCGCCGGCGCAGACGCTGACCGACAAGGAATATCAGTTGATGCGCGACGCTTCGATCGCCTGCCTGCGCGAGATCGGCGTGGACACCGGCGGCTCGAACGTGCAGTTCGCGATCAATCCGAAGGACGGCAGCATGGTGATCGTGGAGATGAATCCGCGCGTCAGCCGCTCCTCGGCGCTGGCTTCCAAGGCCACGGGTTTCCCGATTGCCAAGGTCGCGGCCAAGCTGGCCGTGGGCTACACGCTGGACGAGCTGAAAAACGACATCACCGGCGGCGTGACCCCGGCCTCGTTCGAACCGACGATCGATTACGTCGTGACCAAGATTCCGCGCTTCACCTTCGAGAAATTCCCCAAGGCCGATCCTACGCTCACGACCCAGATGAAGTCGGTGGGCGAGGCGATGGCGATCGGCCGGACGTTTCAGGAGTCGCTGCAGAAGGCGCTGCGTTCGCTCGAGACCGGCAGTTACGGCCTGGAGTCGCGGCTCGATGCCGCGCAGGACAAGGACGAAGCGCGCAAGCGCCTGATCACGGCGTTGCGCGTGCCGGGCGCAGATCGCCTCTGGCACATCGCCGACGCTTTCCGCGCCGGCATGAGCCAGCAGGAAATTCACGATCTTTGCCGGGTCGATCCGTGGTTTCTGTCGCAGATCGCCGATCTCGTCGAAACCGAGAAGGCGATCGCCAAGCACGGCAGGAAAAAACCTTCGGCCGATGCCTTGCGCGCGTGGAAACGCAAGGGTTTTTCCGACCGCCGTCTCGGGCAGTTGCTGAACGTATCGGAGAAGCAGCTGCGCAAATGGCGCCACGCCGCCAAGGTGCGCCCGGTGTACAAGCGCGTCGATTCCTGCGCCGCCGAGTTCGCCTCGGCCACCGCCTACATGTATTCCACCTATGAAGAGGAGTGCGAGGCCGCGCCGGAGAAAAAGAAGAAGATCATCGTGCTCGGCGGCGGACCGAACCGCATCGGCCAGGGCATCGAATTCGATTACTGCTGCGTGCACGCCTCGTTCGCGCTGCGCGACGACGGTTACCAGACCATCATGATCAACTGCAACCCGGAGACGGTGTCCACCGACTACGACACCTCCGACCGGCTGTACTTCGAGCCGCTGACGCTGGAAGACGTGCTCGAGATCATTCACCTGGAAAAGCCCGAGGGCGTGATCGTGCAGTACGGCGGCCAGACGCCGCTGAAACTCGCGCGTGGCCTGGACGAAGCCGGCGCGCCGATCATCGGCACCACTCCGGACTCCATCGACGTGGCCGAAGACCGCGAGCGCTTCCAGAAGCTGATCCACAAGCTGAAGCTGGCGCAGCCGCCCAACGCCACCGCGCGCACCACGCAGGAAGCGGTGAAGCTCGCCGACAGGATCGGCTATCCGCTGGTGGTGCGGCCGTCGTACGTGCTCGGCGGGCGCGCCATGGAAATCGTGCACGCGCGCGAGGACCTGGAAACCTACATGCGCGTGGCGGTGCATGTTTCCGAGGATTCGCCGGTGCTGCTCGACCGGTTTCTGAATGACGCGACCGAAGTGGACGTGGACGCTATCTCCGACGGCAAGCAGGTCATCATCGGCGGCATCATGGAGCACATCGAGGAGGCCGGCGTGCATTCCGGCGACTCGGCCTGTTCACTGCCGCCGTTCTCGCTGTCCAAAAAAATCCAGGATGAATTGCGCGACCAGACCGTGAAGATGGCCAAGGCGCTCAAGGTCATCGGCCTGATGAACGTGCAGTTCGCCATTCAGAACGGCAAGATTTACGTTCTGGAAGTGAACCCGCGCGCTTCGCGCACGGTGCCCTACGTTTCCAAGGCGACCGGACGGCCGCTGGCCAAGATCGCGGCGCGCTGCATGGCGGGCCAGTCGCTGAAAAGCCAGGGCATCGCCGGCGAGGTCGTACCTTCCTATTATTCCGTGAAGGAGGCGGTGTTCCCGTTCATCAAGTTCCCCGGCGTGGACACGGTGCTCGGCCCGGAGATGAAATCCACCGGCGAGGTCATGGGCGTGGGCCGCAGCTTCGGCGAGGCGTTCACCAAGTCGCAGATCGCCGCCGGCAGTCCGATTCCCAACAGCGGACGCATTTTCATCAGCGTGCGCGACGCCGACCAGAAAGGCGTGGTTCCGGTGGCGCGCTACTTCAGCCAGCACGGTTTCGAGATACTCGCCACCCGCGGCACGGCCGCGGTGCTGGAGCAGAGCGGCGTGACGGTGCGCGCGGTCAACAAGCTCTCGGAAGGGCGGCCGAACGTCATCGACATGATCATGAACGACGAGATCGACATGATCATCAATACCGTTTCGGACAAGCAGAGCCTGGCCGATTCCTACGCCATCCGCCGCGAGGCGCTGCAGTACAAGGTCACCAACTACACGACGCTCGCGGCGGCCAAGGCCGCCTGCGAGGCGCATCGCGCCGCCGGGGACCTGCACGTCAGCCGCCTGCAGGATCTGCACAAGGAGTTGGCGGTATGAGCAGCGCGCAGGGGCCCCGCGAAGCGGGGATGCAAGCGTCCGCGAATACCGCCGGACGCCGACGGCATGGCGTGTTGGTCTTGTTTGGCCTCACGGAGGCGTCGGGCATGAGCAGGGCGAAGCGCGGGGATGCAACCGTGGCGAATGTCGCCAGCCGCCGACGGTGTGACGTTTTGGTCATGTTTGGCCCGTCGGAGGCGGCGGGCGTGAACCGAACTCAAAAATACCTTTCGTGAGATACTTTTACCGAACACACGGGGTAAAATATCATGCGTAGTACTACCGCAAACATTTTTGAGATCGGTTCATGAAGAAAACTCCGATGACCGTGACCGGGGCGGAAAAGCTCAAACTCGAGCTGCAACGTCTCAAGACCGTCGAACGCCCGCGCATCATCCAGGCGATCGCGGAAGCGCGTTCGCACGGCGATCTTTCCGAGAACGCGGAGTACCACGCGGCCAAGGAGCAGCAGGGTTTCGTCGAGGGGCGCATCGCCGAACTCGACATGAAGCTCGCCACCGCGCAGGTCATCGACCCGAAAACCGTCAACGCCAACGGGCGCGTCGTGTTCGGCGCCACGCTCAACCTCATGGACGAACACTCGGGCCAGGAGGTGACCTACCAGATCGTCGGCGACTTCGAGGCCGACATCGCCAAGGGCATGATTTCCATCAGCTCGCCCATCGCCCGCGCGCTCATCGGCAAGGAGCTGGGCGACCTGGTCGAGGTGCAGGTACCCGGCGGCGTGCGCTCTTATGAGATTCTCGATATTCGATACGTTTAAAACTCACCGCAAAGACGCAAAGGACGCAAAGAAAGCAGGAGCGGCGCTGCGCGCCGAAAACCAAGCCTGATTTATTTTTTCCTTTGCGCTCTTTGCGTCTTTGCGGTGAAAAGATTTATTCAGGAAGCACCACGCGCGGTTTTTCCGCCGGCCGGTAAATGACCGCCACCCGCCCGATTTCCTGGACCGCCTCGGCGGCGGCGGCCGCGCAGATCTTGTTCAGCATTTCCGCGCGTGTCTCGCGCTCCACGCCCGGCAGCCGGATCTTGATCAGTTCATGACGCCCGAGCGCCAGTTCGATTTCCCGGATGACCGCGGGCGTGACGCCGGCATTGCCCACGTGCACCACGGGCTTGCGATGATGCGCCAGGGCCTTGAGATATTTGCGTTGTTTCGGGGTCAGAGGCATGTCAAATTCGGAATTCAGAATGTGGGATGCGGAATTCTATATAATGTGGATTGACCGGTCATTTCATTCCGCACCCCGAACTCAGCGTTCCGCACTTTAGACCGCCCATGCCCCGCACTAAAAGCAGCCAGCGCTGGCTCGCGCGGCAGAAAAAGGACGAGTTCGTCAAACGCGCCCGCAAGGAAGGCGCGCGTTCGCGCGCCATCTACAAACTCGAGGAAATCGACCGCCGCGACCATCTGCTGCGCCCGGGCATGACGGTGGTCGACCTGGGCGCGGCGCCGGGCGGCTGGTCGCAATACGTGAAAAGCCGCGTCGGCGCCGCCGGAAGGGTGCTGGCGCTGGACATTCTGCCGATGGCGGCGATTCCCGGCGTCGAATTCATCGAAGGCGATTTCACCGAACAGCCGGTGCTAGACTTGTTGATGGAGCGATTGCAGGGTCGGGCGGTCGATCTTGTAATCTCGGACATGGCCCCCAATATGAGTGGTGTGCCCTCCGTCGATCAGGCGCGCAGCATCGGATTGGCGGAACTGGCGCTGGACTTCGCCGACAAAGCGCTGAATCCGGGCGGCGATTTTTTGCTGAAGACCTTTCAGGGCGCGGGATTCAGCGAGCTGCATGCCGCGATGCGCCGGCGATTCGGCAAGCTCGTTTCGCGCAAACCGCAGGCGTCGCGATCGGAGAGCCGCGAAATTTATCTTCTGGGAAAGGGGTTTAAGGGCTCCTGATTCCCGTCGTTGTGTGCCGACGGGCGACATAGGAAAATGGATTTATTGAAGACAGGCGCGGCCGTTTCCGGCGCCGCTAATTTGAGAGGCAAGACTTGAACAATCTCACCAAGAATCTGCTGTTGTGGCTCGTCATCGCCATCGTGCTGATGTCGGTGTTCAACAATTTCGGCAACCGCCAGCCGGCGGCGCGCCCGATGGAGTACTCCACCTTCATCCAGAAGGTGCGGCAGAACGAGGTTGATCGCGTCACCATCCAGGGCCGCGAGGTCAGCGGCAAGCTCAAGAGCAACGAGACGTTCACGACCTATTCCCCCGGCGACCCGGGCATGATCGGCGACCTGATCGATCACGGCGTGGCCTTCGACGCCAAGCCGCAGGAAGAACAGTCGCTGCTGCTGACCATCTTCATCAACTGGTTCCCGCTGCTGCTGCTGGTGGGCGTGTGGGTGTTCTTCATGCGCCAGATGCAGGGCGGCATGGGCGGCCGCGGCGCGATGAGCTTCGGCAAGAGCAAGGCGCGCATGCTCTCCGAGGAGCAGAACAAGATCACCTTCGACGACGTGGCCGGTGTCGAGGAAGCCAAGGAGGAAGTGGGCGAACTCGTGGAATTCCTGCGCGACCCGTCCAAGTTCCAGAAGCTGGGTGGCCGCATCCCCAAGGGCGTGCTCATGACCGGCAACCCCGGCACCGGCAAGACGCTGCTGGCCAAGGCCATCGCCGGCGAGGCGAAAGTGCCGTTCTTTTCGATTTCCGGTTCCGACTTCGTCGAGATGTTTGTCGGCGTCGGCGCCTCGCGCGTGCGCGACATGTTCGAGCAGGCCAAGAAGCACGCGCCGTGCATCATCTTCATCGACGAAATCGACGCCGTCGGCCGTCAGCGCGGCGCCGGCCTCGGCGGCGGGCATGACGAGCGCGAGCAGACCTTGAACCAGCTGCTGGTCGAGATGGACGGCTTCGAGGGCACCGAGGGTGTGATCGTGATCGCCGCGACCAACCGTCCGGACGTGCTTGACCCGGCGCTGCTGCGCCCGGGCCGTTTCGACCGACAGGTGTACGTGCCGCTGCCGGACATCCGCGGGCGCGAGCAGATTCTCAAGGTGCACATGCGCAAGGTGCCGGTCGCCGACGATGTGGACGCCAACATCCTGGCGCGCGGCACGCCGGGTTTCTCCGGCGCGGACCTCGCCAACCTCGTGAACGAAGCGGCGCTGTTCGCCGCGCGCCGCAACAAGCGGCTCGTCGACATGGACGATTTCGAGAAGGCCAAGGACAAGGTGGTGATGGGCGCGGAGCGCCGCTCGATCGTGATGCCGGAGAAGGAACGCATGAACACCGCATACCACGAATCCGGCCACACGGTGGTGGCGCGGTCGCTGCCCAACACCGACCCGGTGCACAAGGTGACCATCATTCCGCGCGGGCGCGCGCTCGGCGTGACCATGCAGCTGCCGACCGAGGACCGCTACAGCCACGACCGCGATAGCCTGCTCTCGACCATCTCGGTGCTGATGGGCGGGCGCATCGCGGAAGAGGTGTTCATGAACCAGATGACCACCGGCGCTTCCAACGACTTCGAGCGCGCCACCGATCTCGCGCGCAACATGGTCATGCGCTGGGGCATGAGCGACGTGCTCGGCACGCGCGTCTACGGCGACAACCAGAGCGAAGTGTTCCTCGGGCGCGACGTGATGACGCACAAAAACATGAGCGACGCCGTGGCCGAGGCCGTGGACAAGGAAATCCGCCGCATCATCGACGAGCAGTACGCGCGGGCGCGCTCGATCATCGAGGAGAACCGCGACAAGGTCGAAACGATGGCGAAGGCGCTGCTCGAGTGGGAAACGCTCGACTCGGAACAGATCGAGGACATCATGACGGGCAAGGAGCCGCGTCCGCCGGCGGGACTGGGCGGCTCGCCCAAGGGCGACGCCGGCAGTCCAAAGAAGCCGACCGGCAAGACGGTGAAGCCGCGCCTCGACTCGCCCGCCGGCGAACACTGATTCGAATGCGGAATTCGGAATGCGGAGTGCGGAATGAAAAGCGCACTCCCTTCTGCTTGTTTTTTATTCCGCATTCCGCACTCGCCATTCCGCATTAATGCATGGCCTTTCTCGACTGTAACGGCCGCAGACTGGATCTCGCACGCCCGGCAGTAATGGGCATCCTGAACGTCACCCCCGACTCCTTTTCGGACGGGGGTGTTTTTTTGTCCCGCGACAGCGCGGTCGCGCAAGCGCGGCGCATGGTCGCGGAAGGCGCCGACATCATCGACGTCGGCGGCGAATCCACCCGTCCCGGCGCGCAGCCGGTCAGTCCGCAAGAGGAGATGGACCGCGTCATACCCGTGATCGAGGCGTTGCACGGGGAAATTGCGGCGCCGATTTCAATCGACACCTCCAAGCCCGAAGTGATGCGCGCGGCGGTGGCCGCCGGCGCCGGATTCATCAATGACGTGCAAGCGCTCCGGGCAGAAGAGGCATTGGCAACCGCCGCGGCGCTGAAGGTGCCGGTGTGTCTGATGCACATGCAGGGTGAGCCGCGCACCATGCAGGACGAACCCCGTTATCGCGACGTGGTCGCCGACGTGCGCGATTTCCTGCGCGCGCGCATGCAGGCGGCGCAGGCGGCGGGAATTCCGGCACAGCGTCTGGTGATCGATCCGGGATTCGGCTTCGGCAAGACGTTGGAGCATAATCTGGAATTACTGCGCGGCCTGAAAAAACTGCAAGACCTGGGCGCGCCGATCCTCGCGGGACTGTCGCGAAAATCCATGATCGGCAAGGCGCTGGGTCTGCCGCTCGAGCGGCGCCTGATCGCGAGTGTGGCATTGGCCGTCATGGCGGTGCAAAATGGCGCCCATATCGTTCGGGTGCACGACGTCGGTCCCACGGTCGAGGCGCTGCGCATGTGGCAGGCGGTGTACCCAATCGCAACAAATAGACAGGATTAACAGGATTAACAAGATTAAAAATTCAAAAAAACTTTGAAAGTAATCCTGTCAATCCTGAGAAATCCTGTTAATCCTGTCTAAACGGATATTTTGTACGAGGGGAATGTCTCAATGAGCAAGCAACGTCGCTTCTTCGGCACCGATGGCGTCCGCGGCAGGGTCGGCGACGAGCCGATCACGCCGGAAACCGTGCTCAAGCTCGGCTGGGCCGCCGGTTGCGTTCTTGGCAAAGGCGCCACCGCCGACCACGCCAAGATTCTCATCGGCAAGGACACGCGCGTCTCGGGTTATCTCCTGGAGTCGCTGCTCGAGGCCGGACTGTCCGCCGCCGGCGTGGACATCCGCCTGCTCGGGCCCATGCCCACGCCGGCGATCGCCTATCTCACGCGCACCGCGCGCGCCCGCGCCGGCATCGTGATCTCGGCTTCGCACAATCCCTACGACGACAACGGCATCAAGTTCTTTTCCTCCGAGGGCACCAAGCTGCCCGACGACGTGGAGCTGGCCATCGAAGAGATGATGCAGCAGCCGCTGACGACGGCCGGTCCCGCGACGCTCGGCAAGGCCAAGCGTTATGACGACGCCGGCGGTCGTTACATCGAATTCTGCAAGAGCACCTTCCCGCACCGCATGAGTCTTGAGGGCCTCAAGATTGTCGTGGACTGCGCCAACGGCGCGGCCTATCACATCGCGCCGCTGGTTTTCAGCGAGCTCGGCGCCGAAGTGGTGGCGGTCGCCAACGAACCGGACGGCTTCAACATCAACCGCGAGTGCGGCGCCACCTTCCCGATTTTTCTCAAGAAGACCGTGCTGGCGCACAAGGCCGATCTCGGGCTGGCGCTCGACGGCGACGGCGACCGGGTGATCATGGTGGACAGCCGGGGCGATATCGTGGACGGCGATCACCTGCTTTACATCATCGCCGCCGATCGCCAGCGGTCGGGGCGGTTGCGCGGCGGCGTCGTCGGCACGCTCATGAGCAATCTGGGCCTGGAACACGCCTGCGGAAAGATGAACGTTCCCTTCAGGCGCGCGGCGGTCGGCGACCGTCACGTGCTGAGCATGCTCATCGACCAGGGCTGGGATCTGGGCGGAGAGACCTCCGGCCATATCATCTGCCTCGATCGCGCCACCACCGGCGACGGCATCATCGCCGCGCTGCAGGTGCTGGCGGCGATGCGCGAGTCCGGCAAGACCCTGGCCGAGATGAGAAGCGGTCTCGAGATCTATCCGCAGACCATGATCAACGTACGCATGAAACGGCGTTTCGACGTCAAGGAGTCCGCTTCCGTGCAGCAGGCGATCAAGGCTGTTGAAAGCGAGCTGGCGGACAATGGGCGCGTGGTGCTGCGCGCCTCCGGCACCGAGCCGGTGGTGCGCGTGATGGTCGAGGGCCGCGACGCCGTGCAGGTCGAGCGCCTGACCCGTCGTCTCGCCGACAGCGTCCAGCGCGCCGCCGAAGAAGCCGCCTGATTCCCTCCTGAAATTGCATTCTCGGGCCGGCCTCGGTAACATCGCGCCCGTTTTTCAGCCGAATCGAGACGAAAAGGGGAGCCCCGATGGGAATGCGCCGGCCGCTGGTGGCGGGTAACTGGAAGATGAACGGTTCGCGGATCGAATCCGCCGCGCTCCTGGACGGGGTCAAGAAAGGCGTGAGTTCCGCTTCCCGGGCCGAAGTGGCCGTGTGTCCTCCGTATATTTTGATACCGCTCGCCGCCGAGAAACTGGCCGGCAGCGCCGTCGCCTGGGGCGGGCAGAATCTGTCGGCGCACAAATCCGGGGCCTATACCGGCGAGATCGCCGGTCCGATGCTCAAGGATTACGGATGTACTTATGTTATCGTCGGCCATTCCGAGCGGCGCACGCTCTACGGCGAGACCGACGCGCTGGTGGCGGAAAAATACGCCGCCGCGCAGGCCGCGGGCCTGGTCCCGATCCTGTGCGTCGGCGAAACGCTCGCCGAGCGCGAAGCCAACCGGACCGAAGCGGTCGTGGCGCGTCAGCTGGACGCGGTGATCGACAAGCACGGCATCGGCAGTTTCAGGAACGCCGTGATCGCCTATGAGCCGGTCTGGGCCATCGGCACCGGCAAGACCGCCACGCCGCAGCAGGCGCAGGACGTGCACCGCTTCATCCGCAGCCGGCTGGCATCCCATGACGAAGCGGCGGCGGATAACACGCGCATTCTTTACGGCGGCAGCATGAAAGGCTCCAACGCGAAGGAGCTTATGGCCCAGCCCGACATCGACGGCGGTTTGATCGGCGGCGCATCGTTGCAGGCGGAGGAGTTTCTCACGATCTGCCGCGCCGCCGGCTGATGTGACAGGACGAACGGAGCGAATATGAGAGACCTGGTACTGGTGATTGACGTGATCTCGGCCGTGGGCCTGATCGGCCTGATCCTGCTGCAGCAGGGCAAGGGCGCGGACATCGGCGCGGCTTTCGGCAGCGGCGCCTCGCAGACGCTGTTCGGCAGCCGCGGCTCGGCCAATTTCCTGACGCGCGCGACCGCGATCCTGGCGACGGTGTTCTTTCTTTCCAACCTCGGGCTTGCCTGGTTGTACGCCAAGCAGGCCGCGCCGACGAGCGTGACGCGCAGCGTGGTCACGGAGCAGCCGGCGAAAACGGAAGCGCCGACGCCGCCGGCGGAAGCGCCCGCCGCGCCTAAGGCGCCGGAAGTGCCGAAGTAGTAAAAAGTAGTAGAATAATCCGCTACCGTCTTTCGGCGGTTCTGCATATCTCATCAGCCGACGTGGTGAAATTGGTATACACGCTACCTTGAGGTGGTAGTGGCGAAAGCCGTGAGAGTTCGAGTCTCTCCGTCGGCACCATTTTTCAAATTTCCTGCCCCTATGTTTCAAGCGCGCGCGAAGTCTGCATCCGCGTTTATCAATAGGCGTTCTTTATACCCCCAAAAGTATCATAACCCTTTGAAGAGCATCAGATTGTGACCTGGTTGTTTGCTTGACATCCTTTGCAGCGAAAGCCTAGACTCGCCGGCACATTTAATTTTTCATTTTCAACGAGCGGATCGAAATCCGCCGCAAATCCAGGGGGCTTGATGCTGCAAGGTTATCTCCCCATCCTGATTTTTCTCGGCGTTGCCCTGGTCATGGGCGGCATGATCATCTTCATGGGAAGAATGCTCGGGCCGCATCGCCCGGACAGCGCGAAGCTTTCTCCCTACGAATGCGGCTTCGAGGCGTTCGAGGACGCGCGCATGAAGTTCGACGTGCGCTATTACCTCGTGGCCATTCTTTTTATCATTTTCGATCTGGAAATCGCGTTCCTGTTTCCGTGGGGGGTGGCGCTCCGGGAGATCGGCCTGTTCGGCTTCCTTTCCATGATGGTGTTTCTCGGCATCCTCGTGGTTGGCTTCATCTACGAGTGGAAGAAAGGGGCGTTGGAGTGGGAATGAGGTATCCATGGGCATAGAGGGCGTCCTTGAAAAAGGCTGGGTCACGACGCAGGCGGACAAGCTGATCAACGCCGCGCGCACCGGCTCGCTTTGGCCCATGACTTTCGGGCTCGCCTGCTGCGCCATCGAGATGATGCACGCCGCCGCGTCGCGTTACGACATGGATCGTTTCGGCATCATCTTCCGCCCCAGTCCGCGCCAGTCGGACGTGATGATCGTCGCCGGCACGCTGGTGAACAAGATGGCGCCGGCGCTGCGCAAGGTCTACGACCAGATGGCCGAGCCGCGCTGGGTGATCTCGATGGGGTCCTGCGCCAACGGCGGCGGTTATTACCATTATTCCTATTCCGTAGTGCGCGGTTGCGATCGCATCGTGCCGGTGGATGTGTACGTTCCCGGCTGTCCGCCGACGGCCGAAGCCCTCTTGTACGGCATCATCCAGTTGCAGAACAAGATCCGCCGCACCAACACCATCGCCCGCTGATGGCACCCAGGGAATCCGCACCATGACTGATACGCATCAGGACCTCGCCGCTCACGCCCGGGAAAAATTCGGCGACGCGATCAGCGCCGAGCACGAGTCTCATGGACAGCTCACGCTGGAAGTGAACCGCGACCGGATCGTCGAGGTCTGCCGCCAGTTGCGCGACGATCCCGCGTTTTCCTTCGAACAACTCATGGACGTGTGCGGGGTGGATTATCTCGATTACGGCCGCGAGTCGCCGACCGGCCCGCGAAAAGGACCGCGTTACGCCGCGGTGTATCACCTGCTGTCGCTCAGGCATAACCGGCGCCTGCGCCTGCGCGCGTATCTCGACGACGAGATGCCGCTGATCGCGTCGGTCACAGGAATCTGGAATTCGGCCAACTGGTACGAGCGCGAGGCGTTCGACCTGTTCGGCATCGTGTTCGAAGGGCACCCGGACCTGCGCCGCCTGCTCACCGATTACGGTTTCATCGGACATCCGTTCCGCAAGGATTTCCCGCTGATCGGCCAGGTCGAGATGCGCTACGACGCCGAGAAGCAGCGAGTGGTGTACCAGCCGGTGACGATCGATCCGCGCATACTCGTGCCGCGGGTGATCCGGGAAGAAGGGTTTGCCAAGGGATGATGCGCGTGACTGAGATCGGAAATTACACGATGACCGCTGTCATTCACGCGAAGGCGGGAATCCAGGCTTTAAATGGCCCATGCGCTCCGCGCACGATTGAAAGGCTAATCGCGGGCGGCTCCGCCCCTTCACCCATTCTTAGTCGTGTTGCCTGCGGTGACGCATACTGGTGGGTGGCTGACCCACGGCAGGTGACTTTTCTTTGCACGGACAAAGAAAAGTCACCAAAAGAAATCCGCCCCGGATGGCGCGAATTCCCCCTGCGCTTCTCGCCCGAATCGGCACGCGCCCCAACTCGCCGGGCGCACACAACGCGCCTCGGGCTCGAACACGAGGCGCGTGAATACCCCGATTCGAGCTGTGATGCTCGGGCGCGCCATACGGGTTTAAAAGAACACCCGTGCCAGGGATTGAGGTGGGTGGCTCCATCCCCGTCGGAGCGAGCCGAGCACCGAGCCAGGCCGGGAGAAGTCGCGAGACTTTTGATCGAGCCCGAGGCGTGTTTCTCAGCGCCCGGCGAGTTAGGCGAGCGCCCGGCCGCCGCGAGGCGCGCAGGGCACCGCGCGCCGTGTGCGCGGCGAAGCGACCGGGGCGCATTCTCTTTGGTGACTTTCTCTTGGGCGTACAAGAGAAAGTCACCTGCCGTGGGTCAGCCACCCACAAGTACACGCCGCCCGCAGGGCGGCTCGACAACTGCGTCAGGAATTGAACATCGTGGCTGAAATTAGAAATTACACGATGAACTTCGGTCCGCAGCATCCTGCCGCGCACGGCGTGCTGCGCCTGGTGCTCGAGCTGGATGGCGAAGTCATCCAGCGCGCCGACCCGCACATCGGCCTGCTGCACCGCGCCACCGAGAAGCTCGCGGAAAGCAAGCCTTACAACCAGTCCATCGGCTACATGGACCGGCTCGATTACATCTCGATGATGTGCAGTGAGCACGGCTACGTGCTGGCGATCGAGAAGTTGCTCGAGATCGAGCCGCCGCTGCGCGCGCAGTACATCCGCGTGCTGTTCGACGAGATCACGCGCGTGCTCAATCACCTGTTCTGGCTCGGCGCGCACGCGCTCGACATCGGCGCCATGACCGTGTTCCTTTACTGTTTCCGCGAGCGCGAGGACCTGTTCGACTGCTACGAAGCGGTGTCGGGCGCGCGCATGCACGCCACGTATTACCGCCCGGGCGGCGTTTACCGCGACCTGCCCGACGCGATGCCGCAATACCAGCCTTCGCCGCTGCGCGACGCGAACGACATCGCGCGGCTGAACGCCAACCGCGAGGGCTCGCTGCTCGATTTCATCTGGGATTTCACCGAGCGTTTCCCGAAGCACATCGACGAATACGAAACGCTGCTCACCGACAACCGCATCTGGAAACAGCGCACCGTCGGCATCGCCGTGGTGTCGCCCGAGCGCGCCCGGCAACTCGGCTTCACCGGCCCGATGCTGCGCGGCTCCGGGGTCGAATGGGACTTGCGCAAGAAGCAGCCGTACGAGGTTTACGACCGCCTCGATTTCGACATTCCGGTCGGCGTCAACGGCGACTGCTACGACCGTTATCTCGTGCGCATGGAGGAAATGCGCCAGTCCAACCGCATCATCCGCCAGTGCGTGGAGTGGCTGCGCCGCAATCCGGGGCCGGTGATGATCGAAGATCACAAGATCGCGCCGCCGCATCGCGAGCAGATGAAGGACGACATGGAATCGCTGATCCATCACTTCAAGCTGTTCACCGAGGGTTACTGCGTTCCGGAAGGCGAAATCTACGCCGCGGTCGAGCATCCCAAGGGCGAGTTCGGCGTGTACCTGGTCTCGGACGGCGCGAACAAGCCGTACCGCGTGAAAATCCGCTCCGCCGGTTTCGCGCATCTGTCGGCGATGGACGAGTTGACCCGCGGCCACATGATCGCCGACGTGGTGGCGGTGATGGGCACGCTCGACATCGTGTTCGGGGAGATCGACCGATGAGCGCCCAGCCCGGCCGCGCCTCGAAGATCGGACTGTTGACCACGGCGTCGCGCGCGGCGACCGACCGTGAGATCGCCAAGTACCCGCCGGACCAAAAACAGGCGGCGGTGATGGCGGCGCTGCGCATCGCCCAGGAACAGAATGGCGGCTGGCTTTCGGTCGAGCTGATCGAGGCGGTCGCGGAATACCTCGAAATGCCGGCTATCGCCGTGCACGAAGTGGCGACCTTTTACAGCATGTACGACCTGAAGCCGGTCGGCCGGCACAAGGTCTGCGTGTGCACCAACATCTCGTGCCTGCTGAACGGTTCGAGCCGTATCATGGAGCACCTGCAGAAGAAGCTCGGCGTCCGGCCCGGCGAGACGACCGCGGGCGGCAAGTTCACGCTCAAGGAAGTGGAATGCCTGGGCGCCTGCGGCGGCGCGCCGATGATGATGGTCGACAAGACTTATCATGAGAATCTCACGCCGGAGAAGGTGGATGAGATTCTGGATGGGTTGGATTGAGATGGTTCTGGAGACTTTGACATTGTACTCACGGGACAGGATGGCTGGCTTTGTGCGGCCTGCGGCCGCGTATTATTTGCGGTTCTCGCACTGCAGGCGAGGTACTTTTCTTTGCTCGCGCAAAGAAAAGTACCCCAAAGAAAGCGCGCCCGGATGGCGCGACAACCTCCTCGCCTCTCGCCTCGCGCTTCGAGAGGTCGCGCGACGCGACGTCCCTGTCGCGACGCGCGACTCGCGGGCGTCCTGCCCGCGCCCCTTCGGGCTCCCGGCAGCTCGGCTGCGAGGCTCGGCGCGCCATACGGGGTGGAAAAGAACACCCGTGCTACGGATTGAGGTGGGTTGCTCAACCCCCCGTAGCGCGCGCCGAGTACCGCAGCTCCACCGGGGGCATTCAAGCGAGCCCCTGTCTGAGTCGAGCCGCGTTTTAGGCGGCCGACGAGTTGGCGAGCGCCCGGTGGGGCGAGGAACGGAGGGGACCGCTTCGCTTTGTGAAGCGGCGTGCGCTCCGGGGCGGATTTCTTTTGGTGACTTTTCTTTGTCCGTGCAAAGAAAAGTCACCTGCCGTGGGTCAGCCACCCACAAGTATGCGTCGCCGGAGGCGACACAAAGATCATCCGGCGGGTTACGGCAAAAAACGCCTAACCCGCCCTACATTAATATTGATTCCTGCGGGTCAGCTGCCCGCAAACATAACGCGGTTACAGGCCGCTCGATAGCGTAGCCATGGCCAACGAACTCTGCTTCAGGAACATTCATCTCGACCAGCCGTGGCGCCTGTCGGTGTACCAGGGGAGCGGCGGTTACGAGACGTGGAAAAAGATTCTGCGGGAAAAAACACCGCCGGAAAAAATCATCGACGACCTCAAGAAATCCGCGTTGCGCGGACGCGGCGGGGCGGGTTTTGCCACCGGCCTGAAATGGTCGTTCATGCCGAAGAACGCGCCGGGCCAGAAATACATCGTGTGCAACTCCGACGAAGGCGAGCCGGGCACGTTCAAGGACCGCGACATCCTGCGCTACAACCCGCATGCGCTGATCGAAGGCATGGCCATCGCCGGCTACGCCATCGGTGCGACCGTGGGTTACAACTATATCCGCGGCGAATTCTGGGAACCGTATGAACGCTTCGAAGCGGCGCTGAAGGAAGCGTATGACGCGAAGCTGCTCGGAAAGAACATCCTCGGTGCGGGCGTGGACTTCGACCTGCACACGCACCTCGGCGCCGGCGCCTACATCTGCGGCGAGGAGACGGCGCTGCTCGAATCCATCGAAGGCAAGAAGGGCCAGCCGCGGTTCAAGCCGCCGTTTCCGGCGAACTACGGCCTGTTCGGGCGCCCGACCACCATTAATAATACCGAGACGCTGGCGTCGGTGCCGGACATCCTCCGCCACGGCGCCGACTGGTTCCTCAACATCGGCAAGCCGAACAACGGCGGGCCCAAGCTGTTCTCGGTCTCGGGTCACGTCAACAAGCCCGGCAACTACGAAGTGCCGATGGGCACGCCGTTCGCGAAGCTGCTGGAAATGGCCGGCGGCGTGCGCGACGGCCACCAACTCAAGGCGGTGATCCCCGGCGGTTCCTCGGCCAACGTACTGCCGGCCAACATCATGATGGAAGTGACCATGGACTACGATTCGCTCGCCAAGGCCGGTTCGATGCTGGGCTCGGGTGGCGTCATCGTGATGGACGAGACCACCTGCATGGCGCACGCGCTGGCGCGCATCGCGCACTTCTATTATGAGGAGTCCTGCGGCCAGTGCACGCCGTGCCGCGAAGGCACCGGCTGGATGTCGCGCGTGATCCATCGCATCGAGCACGGCGAGGGCAAGCCCCAGGACCTGGACATGCTCGTCGATCTCGCCGGCAACATCGAGGGCCGCACCATCTGCGCGCTCGGCGACGCCGCGGCCTGGCCGGTGAAGAGCTTCATCAAGCATTTCCGCAGCGAGTTCGAGTATCACATCGAGCATCGTCGTTGCCTGCCCGGCACGCACGGGAGCCATGCATGAGCGCCAACCCGAAAGACATCAAAACGCCGCCGGCTTCCGACACGGTCACTATTGAGGTCGACGGCCGCAAACTGTCGGCGCGCAAGGGGCAGATGCTGATCGAGGTGACCGACGCCTCGGGCATCTACATCCCGCGCTTCTGCTATCACAACAAGCTGTCGGTCGCGGCCAACTGCCGCATGTGCCTGGTGGACGTGGAGAAGGCGCCGAAGCCGTTGCCCGCGTGCGCCACGCCGGTGGCCGACGGCATGGTGGTGCGCACGCATTCGGACCGCGCCCGCACCGCGCAGAAGAGCACCATGGAATTCCTGCTGATCAATCATCCGCTCGACTGCCCGGTCTGCGACCAGGGCGGCGAATGCGAATTGCAGGATCTGGCGCTCGGTTACGGCAAGGACGTCTCGCGCTACGCCGAGGCCAAGCGCATCGTGAAGGACAAGGACATCGGTCCGCTGATCGCTACCGACATGACGCGCTGCATCCACTGCACCCGCTGCGTGCGTTTCGGGCAGGAAGTCGCCGGAGTGATGGAATTCGGCGGCCTGGGCCGCGGCGAGCACACGGAAATCCGTACCTTCCTCGACCGCAGCGTGGACTCGGAGCTGTCCGGCAACGTCATCGACCTGTGCCCGGTGGGCGCGCTCACCTCCAAGCCGTTCCGCTACACCGCGCGCCCGTGGGAACTCGAAGATCACGCCTCGATCAGTCCGCACGACTGCGTCGGCGCGAATATCAACGTGCAGGCGCGCCGCGGACAGGTGATGCGCGTACTGCCGCGCGACAACGAGGCGGTGAACGAATGCTGGATCGCCGACCGCGACCGCTTCAGCTACGAGGCCTTGAATGGCGAGGACCGTCTGCGCGTGCCGATGATCCGCCGCGGCACGAAGTGGGAGGAGACCGACTGGACCACGGCGCTCGAATACACGGTCAGCGGGCTCAAGAAAGTGCTGCTGTCGCACGGGCCCGAGTCCGTCGGTGCGCTGGCTTCGCCGATCTCGACGCTGGAAGAATTTTATCTGCTGCAGAAGCTGATGCGCGCGCTCGGCAGCGGCAACGTGGATCATCGCCTGCGCCAGACGGATTTCAGCGATGACGCCGCCGCGCCGCTGTTCCCGTCGCTCGGACGCCCGCTCGTGGAGCTCGAGCATCTTGACGGCGCGCTGCTGATTGGCGCGAATCCGCGCAAGGACCAGCCGCTCGTGAATCTGCGGCTGCGCAAGAGCGTGCAGAAAGGCGCGCGCGTTTTCGCCGTCAATCCGGTCGACTACGACTTCAGTTTCAAGCTGGCCGGCGAGCTGATCGCCGGGCCGGCGCAAATGGTACGCGCGCTGGCGGGCGTGGCGCGCGCGTTGAGCGCGCTCAGGAAAGTCGAATTCCCCGCTGCCTTCGCCGGATATTTCCGCGACGTCAAGCCGGGCGCGATGGAGCAGGCCATGGCCGAGGGATTGTCGCGAACCACGAACGCTTCGGTGCTGCTCGGCAGCTTCGCGCTGAGTCATCCGCAGGCCGCCAGCCTGCGCACGCTGGCGCAATTCATCGCCGATGCCTGCGGCGCCCGGCTCGGCCAGCTGGCCGACGCCAACGGCGCCGGCGCCTGGCTCGCGGGCGGCGTGCCGCATCGCGGCGTCGCCGGCAAACCCGCCATTGCCGGACGCACGGCGCGCGACATGCTGCACAACCCGCTGAAGGCCTATCTGCTGCTCGGTCTCGAACCGGAGCTGGATTGTCTCGACGGCGCCGCCGCTTCGACCGCCATGCGCGCCGCGGAATTCGTGGTCATGCTGACGACGTTCAAGCCTTCGCCGTATCGCACGCGCGCGGTGGAATACGCCGACGTGTGGCTGCCGCTCGCGCCCTTCACCGAAACCGACGGCACGTTCGTCAACGCCGAGGGCCGACGCCAGGAATTTGCCGCCGCGGTCGCGCCGCTCGCGGATTCGCGTCCGGGATGGAAAATGCTGCGCATGCTGGGCGGTCTCCTGGGCCTGCCCGGTTTCGAGCAGGGCGGCGTGGACGACGTGCGCCGCGAGATCGATCTGCCGGATGTCGGCCCGGCCGCGACACCGTTTCCGTACGTCATCCACGACCCCAAAAACGACGTGACACCGGCCGCGGGCCAGCTCATGCGCCTCGCCGAAACGCCGATCTACGCGGTCGATCCGATCGTGCGCCGTGCCGCGGCCTTGCAGAAAACGGCCGACAATCCGCCGCCCGCGGCGCGCATGAACGCCGCGCAGGCGGAAAAACTCGGCTTCGAACCGGGCAACAACGTGCAACTGGTCACGCCGCAGGGCGTGGTGCGTCTCGAACTGGTGGTGGACGCGCGCGTGCCCGAGGGCTGCGTGCTGGTGCCGGCCGGGTATCCGGAAACGGTGATGCTCGGCGCGCATGGTCCGGTGACGGTGAGGGCGGCCTCATGACGAAGTATTTCATGAACGTCTGGAGCGCGTTCCCCGACTGGTCGCAGGTGCTGCTGCTCAATCTGGGCATGATCATCCTGATCCTCGTGCCGCTGATGCTGTCGGTCGCCTATCTCACCTATGCCGAGCGCAAGATCATCGGCTACATGCAGGTGCGCATCGGCCCGAACCGCGTCGGCCCCAAGGGCTGGTTGCAGCCGATCGCCGACGCCGTGAAGCTGCTGCTCAAGGAAATCATCGTTCCGACCAAGGCGAGCCGCTTCCTGTTCGTGTTCGCGCCGATTCTCGCGTTCGTCCCGGCGCTCGCGGCCTGGGCGGTGATCCCGTTCACCGACACGCTGTGGCTGTCCAATATCGACGCCGGGCTGCTGTTCGTGCTGGCGCTCACGTCCATGGGCGTGTACGGCGTGATCATCGCCGGCTGGGCGTCGAATTCGAAGTACGCGTTTCTCGGCAGCCTGCGCTCCGCGGCGCAGATCGTCGCCTACGAAATCGCCATGGGCTTCGCGCTGGTGGGCGTGCTGATGGCGGCGGGCAGCCTCAACCTGCGCGAGATCGTACTGGCCCAGTCCGGCGGCGTGCACCAATGGTATATCTGGCCACTATTCCCGTTGTTCCTGGTGTATCTCATTTCCGGCGTGGCCGAAACCAACCGCGCGCCGTTCGACGTGGCCGAGGGCGAATCCGAGATCGTCGCCGGCTTCCACGTGGAATATTCGGGCATGACCTTCGCCATCTTCTTCCTCGCCGAATACGCCAACATGATCCTGATTTCCGCGCTGTGCGCGATCATGTTCCTCGGCGGCTGGCTGTCGCCGCTCGACGGCATTCTGCCCGCCAAGCTGCTGGCGTGGCCGGTGCTCGGCACGCTGCTCGGCAACGGCATGCACTGGCTGCTGCTCAAGATCAGCTTCATTCTTTTCTGTTTCCTGTGGTTCCGCGCCACGTTTCCGCGGTATCGTTACGATCAGATCATGCGCCTCGGGTGGAAGGTGTTTATCCCGGTGACGCTGGTGTGGATCGGCGTGATGGGCGCGGTCATGTTCCTCACGCCCTGGGGATTCATCTTCCACTGAGTGGAAGGAGACGGCCATGGTGAAAGCACTCAAGCGGTATCTGAACACGTTCCTGCTCTACGAGCTGGTGAAGGGCCTGATGGTCACCGGCCGGCACCTGTTCGCGCGCAAGATCACGATCCAGTACCCGGAGGAGCGCACACCGATGAGCCCGCGCTTCCGCGGCCTGCACGCGCTGCGCCGCTATCCGAACGGCGAGGAACGCTGCATCGCCTGCAAGCTGTGCGAGGCGGTGTGCCCGGCGGGCGCGATCACCATCGAATCGGCGCAGCGCGCCGACGGCACGCGCCGCACCACGCGCTACGACATCGACCTGTTCAAGTGCATCTACTGCGGATTCTGCGAAGAGTCGTGCCCGGTGGATTCCATCGTCGAGACGCGGATCTTCGAGTTTCATTTCGAGAACCGCGGCGAACACATTATTACCAAGGAACAGCTGCTCGCGGTCGGCGACAAGTATGAAAAACAGCTGGCCGCGGACCGCGCTGCGGACGCGAAGTATAGATAATATTTTTTGCCGCAAAGGCGCAAAGAACGCAAAGAAAAACAATGAGAACAAAAGATCTTATTTTTTATTTCCGTCTTCCTTTGCGCTCTTTGCGTCTTTGCGGCGAGTGATCATATGGAATTTAAACAATTAATTTTTTATTTCTTCGGGACGGTGCTGGTGTTCGCCGCGACGATGGTGATCACCGTGCGCAACCCGGTGAAGGCGGCGCTGTTCCTGGTGCTGGCGTTCGTCAGCGCCGCCGGGCTGTGGCTGATGCTGCAGGCGGAGTTCCTCGCCATCGCGCTGGTGCTGGTGTACGTCGGCGCGGTGATGGTGCTGTTCCTGTTCGTGGTCATGATGCTCGACATCAATCTGGTGCGGTTGCGCGAGGGTTTCGGCGAATACCTGCCGATCGGCGGACTGGTGGCGGTGCTGCTGGTGGCGGAGATGGCGATCATCCTGAGCTCGGATCGCTTCGGCCCGGCGCAGATGCCGGACCCCGGCGCGCTGCCCGCGGGCCACAGCAACACGCGCGAGCTCGGGCGGCAGCTGTACACGGTCTACGCTTATCCGTTCGAGATCGCCGCGGCGATCCTGCTCACGGCGATCGTGGCGGCGATCGCGTTGACGCTGCGCCGCCGCAAGGACACCAAGTACCAGAATCCGGCGCAGCAGATCAACATCGAGCCGCGCGAGCGCGTGCGCGTGGTCAAGATGCGCTCGGAAAGAAAGAACTAAATATGAATTCTTGCCGCAGAGACGCAAAGATCGCAAAGTTTTTTTGTATTAAAACCTTTGTCTATCGCTTTTCTTTGCGTCCTTTGCGCCTTTGCGGCAGATAATCATAAAAAGGGGAGGAAAATGATACCGCTGTCACACTATCTGATTCTCGGGGCGATCCTGTTTTCCCTGAGCGTCGTCGGCATATTCCTCAACCGCAAGAACCTCGTGATCCTGCTGATGGCGATCGAGTTGATGCTGCTCGCGGTGAATCTCAACTTCATCGCGTTCTCGCATTTCCTCGGCGACACCGCGGGACAGGTGTTCGTGTTCTTCATCCTCACGGTGGCGGCGGCCGAGTCGGCCATCGGCCTGGCGATCCTGGTGGTGGTGTTCCGCAACCGTCAGACGATCAACGTCGACGATCTCAGCAGCTTGAAGGGCTAGGCCATGACCGGTTCCGACATCGACTTCAGGCTGATCTACCTCGCGATTCCGCTGTCGTGCCTGGCCGGCGCGATTCTGGCCGGCCTGCTCGGCTGGAAGATCGGCCGCGTCGGCGCGCACAGCGTGACCATCCTCGGCGTCGCGATCGCGTTCGCGCTCTCGGCGTTCGTGGTGCTGCCCGACGTGCTCGCCGGCAACGTATTCAACGGCCCGGTCTACACCTGGGGCGTTTCCGGCGGCATCCCGCTCGAGGTCGGGTTCCAGATCGATCCGTTGTCGGCGCTGATGATGACGGTGGTCACGTTCGTGTCGCTGATGGTGCACGTCTATACCATCGGCTACATGCACGACGACCCCGGCTACCAGCGCTTCTTCAGCTACATCGCGCTGTTCACCTTCTCGATGCTGATGCTGGTGATGTCGAACAATTTTCTGCAGCTGTTCTTCGGCTGGGAGGCGGTCGGGCTCATGTCCTACCTGCTCATCGGCTTCTGGTTCACGCGCCCCACGGCCACCTTCGCCCAGCTCAAGGCGTTCCTGGTCAACCGCGTCGGCGACTTCGGCTTCCTGCTCGGCATCGCCGCGATCTACATGACCTTCGGTACGCTCGACTACGGCGCGGTATTCGCCATCGCCCCGCAGGCGGCGGCCAAGACCATCCAGGTGTTCCCGGGCGCGGACTGGAACCTGCTGACGCTCATCTGCATCCTGCTGTTCGTCGGCGCCATGGGCAAGTCGGCGCAGGTGCCGCTGCACGTGTGGCTGCCCGACTCGATGGAAGGCCCGACGCCGATCTCGGCGCTGATCCACGCGGCGACGATGGTCACCGCCGGCATCTTCATGGTGGCGCGCATGTCGCCGTTGTACGAACTGTCCGAGACCGCGCTGTCGGTGGTGCTGGTGATCGGCGCGCTCACCGCGTTCCTCATGGCGCTCGTGGGCATCGTGCAGAACGACATCAAGCGCGTGGTCGCGTACTCGACGCTGTCGCAGCTCGGCTACATGACGGTGGCGCTCGGCGCCTCGGCCTACAGCGTCGGCATTTTCCATCTGATGACGCACGCGTTCTTCAAGGCGCTGATGTTCCTGGCCGCCGGTTCCGTGATCATCGCGCTGCACCACGAGCAGGACATGCAGAAGATGGGCGGCCTGCGCCGGCGCATGCCGGTCACCTTCCTCACCGCCTGGGTCGGTTCGCTCGCGCTCGCCGGGATTCCGCCGTTCGCCGGTTTCTTCTCCAAGGACATGATCATCGAGGCGGTGCGCGAGTCGCATCTGCCGGGCAGCGGCCTGGCCTATGTGGCAGTGCTCTCTACGGTGTTCGTCACTGCGTTCTATACCTTCCGCCTGCTGTTCCTGACGTTCTACGGCAAGCCGCGCATGGACGAGCACACCTACAAGCACGTGAAGGAATCGCCGTGGGTGGTGACCGTGCCGCTGGTGCTGCTGGCGGTGCCCTCGTTCGCCGCCGGCTTCATGACCATCGATCCATTGATTTTCGGCGGTTACTTCGCCGATTCCATCAAAGTCCTGCCGGCGCACGATGTCATCCGGGAGATAGGCGAGCATTACCAGGGCGTCGCTCCCTTCATCGCCCACGGGTTGCAATCCGCGCCGTTCCTGCTCGCGGTCGCGGGTTTCGGTCTGGCCTGGTTCATGTACATCCGTTATCCGTTCCTGCCGGGCCAGATTCGCGAAAAGGCCGGCGCGATCTACACGCTGTTGCTGCGCAAGTATTTCGTGGACGAGTTCAACCAGTTCGTGTTCGCCGGCGGCGCGCGCGCCCTCGGCGGGCTGTTGTGGAAAATCGGCGACGTGAAGCTGATCGACGGGCTCGCGGTCAACGGCACCGCGCGCGTGATCGGCTGGATGTCCGCGATCGTCCGCCGCGTCCAGTCCGGCTACGTGTACCACTACGCGTTCGCCATGATCCTGGGCCTGTTTTTGCTAATTACTTTTTTTCTGCATCGTTAATGCCATTCCATCTATCCATGATCAAGGCGACGATGAATTACACGTGTGTACCGCTGAGCGAAGTCGCATGTAGGGTGGGCAATGCCCACCATCGGACAGTTGGCGAAGCCGTGTTGGTGGGCGATGCTTCCAGCCCGGGGTGCAACAAAATCCGTTGCACCCGTTCGGCGGCACGAACACACGTTAAGTGTGTTCGTGAAAACTCCGCCTCACCCTACATATACTAGCCATGCTCGCCGAACACGTCCTGAGTCTCGCGATTTTTCTGCCGATAATGGGCGGCGTGGCGGTGCTCGCCACCGGCGGCGACCGCAACGCCGATTACGCGCGCCAGCTGAGTCTCGCGGTCGCGGTGCTGACTTTCCTCGCCACGCTGCCGCTGTACACCGGCTTCAACGCCGGCGTGCACGAAATGCAGTTCGTCGAGGACTATGCCTGGATCGACGCGTTCCGCGTGCGCTACCGCATCGGCATCGACGGGATTTCGCTGCTGCTGATTCTGCTCACCAGTTTCAGCACCGTGCTCGTGGTGATCTCCGCCTGGAAAGTGATCGACAAGAAAATAGCGCAATACCACGCCGCGTTCCTGGTCATGGAAGGGCTCATGATCGGCGTGTTCAGTGCGCTCGACGGCATCCTGTTCTACGTCTTCTGGGAAGCCATGCTGGTGCCGATGTTCCTGATTATCGGCCTGTGGGGCGGTCCGAACCGCGTCTACGCCACGATCAAGTTCTTCCTGTACACCTTCCTCGGCTCGGTGCTGATGCTGGTGGCCATGATTTACCTGTATTTCAAGGCCGGCAGCTTCGATATTCTCGCTTGGCATGGCCTCAAGCTCGGTCTCGGCGCGCAGAAACTGATTTTCCTCGCGTTCCTGGCGGCGTTCGCGGTCAAGGTGCCGATGTGGCCGGTACACACCTGGTTGCCGGACGCGCACGTCGAGGCGCCCACCGGCGGTTCGGTGATCCTGGCGGCGATCATGCTGAAGATGGGCGCCTACGGTTTCCTGCGCTTCTCGCTGCCGGTCCTGCCGGACGCCTCGCACGATCTGGCATGGCTGATGATCGCGCTGTCGCTGATCGCGGTGGTTTACATCGGGCTCGTGGCGCTGGTGCAGGAGGACATGAAGAAGCTGATCGCGTACTCCTCGATCGCGCACATGGGTTTCGTGACGCTGGGTTTCTTCATATTCAACGCCCAGGGTATCGAGGGTGGCATCGCGCAGATGATCTCGCACGGTTTCGTTTCCGGCGCGCTGTTTCTCTGCGTCGGCGTCATGTACGACCGGCTGCACTCGCGCATGATCAAGGACTACGGCGGCGTGGCCAACCGCATGCCGATTTTTGCTTCGTTCATGATGCTATTCGCCATGGCCAACGCCGGATTGCCCGGCACGTCCGGTTTCGTCGGCGAGTTCCTGGTGATCCTGGGCAGCTTCCAGGTCAACGTCTGGTACGCGTTCGCCGCAGCGACCACGCTCGTCTTCGGCGCCGCGTACACGCTGTGGATGTACAAGCGCGTGCTGTTCGGCGAGATCGGCAACGACCACGTCGCGGAACTGACCGACGCGACGCCGCGCGAGATCGTGTTCCTCACGCTGCTGGCCGTAGCGGTGCTGGTGATGGGACTGTGGCCGTATCCGTTCCTCGACGTGCTGCATGCGTCGGTCGAGCACCTGTTGCAGCAGGCGAACGTGTCGAAATTGTAATTAATATCATTTGCCGCAAAGTCGCAAAGGACGCAAAGAAAAGATTATGAAAAAATTATTTTTGTTTTATTTTCATATTGTTTCCTTTGCGCTCTTTGCGTCTTTGCGGCGAGAATTATTATGAGCTTTGTCACGCCAAATATGATGCCGGCGGCGCCCGAGATCTTCGTGTTCTCGATGGCGTGCGCGATCCTGGTGCTGGACCTGTTCCTGTCGGAGCGCCTGCGCGCGGTTTCCTTCTGGCTGACGCAGGCGACGCTGGCCGGGGCGGCGTTGCTGACGCTCAAGGTCATGACGGCGGCGCCGGTGATCACCTTCAACGGCATGTTCGTCGCCGACCGGCTCGCCGACTTCCTCAAGCTCGGCACCTACGGCATCACGTTCTTCGTGTTCGCCTATTCGCGCGATTACCTGCGCGACCGCGGCATGTTCCGCGGGGAATATTTCGTGCTCGGCCTGTTCGGCGTGGTCGGAACCATGATCATGGCCTCGGCGAGCCATTTCCTGACGCTGTACCTGGGACTGGAACTGCTGTCGCTGTCGCTCTACGCGATGATCGCATTCCAGCGCGACTCCAGCGTGGCCACCGAGGCGGCGATGAAGTATTTCGTCCTCGGCGCGATCGCCTCCGGCATGCTGCTGTACGGCATGTCCATGCTCTACGGCGTGACCGGCAGCCTCGAAATTTCCATGGTTTCCGCGGCCATCGGCAGGATGTCGCCGGACAACGTCATCCTGATTTTCGGCCTGGTTTTCGTCATTTCCGGCCTGGCCTTCAAGATCGGCGCGGTGCCGTTCCACATGTGGGTGCCGGACGTGTACCACGGCGCGCCGACCGCGGTGGCGCTGTTCATCGGCACGGCGCCGAAGCTGGCGGGGTTCGCGTTGTTCCTGCGGCTGCTGGTGGGCGGGCTCGAACCGCTCGCGGGTTCCTGGCAGACGATGCTGGTCATCATCGCGCTGCTATCCATGGCGATCGGCAACATCGTCGCCATCGCCCAGGACAACATCAAACGCATGCTGGCGTATTCCTCGATCTCGCACATGGGTTTCTTCCTGCTCGGCATTCTCAGCGCCGGCGCCAACGGTTACGGCTCGTCGCTCTTTTACATATTGGTGTACGCGATCATGAGCGCCGGTTCCTTCGGCATGATCATCCTGCTGTCGCGCGCGGGATTCGAAGCGGAGCGGCTCGAGGACTTCAGGGGATTGAATCAACGCAGCCCGTGGCACGCGTTCCTCATGATGCTGCTGATGCTGTCCATGGCCGGCGTGCCGCCGACGGCGGGCTTCTACGCCAAGTTGCTGGTGATCCAGTCGGTCATCCAGGCGGACATGATCTGGCTCGCGATCGCGTCGGTGCTGCTGGCCGTGATCGGCGCTTATTATTATCTGCGCGTGATCAAGCTCATGTATTTCGACGACGCGACCGAACAGGTGCCGATCCGCGCCGGCTGGGACGCACAGGTGCTGCTCGGCTTCAACGCACTGCTGCTCATCGGCGTGTTGCCGTGGGTGGGAACGATCATGGAGTTGTGCCGGCAGGCGATACGTTCGTTGTCCTGATAAGACGAATCCACCCAAACAAAAAGCCCCTCTCGGGGCTTTTTGTTTGGGTGGGCCTGACCGCGAATCAAAACGCCGGATAGACCTTCATTTCGCTCAGCAGTTTTTCCGCCGGGGGCACGAAGGTCTGTACCGGCGTCATCGCCACCGGCACGGGCGTTTCCACCGGCGGTTTCTGTTCGAGAGAGAGATTCTGTCCGGACGCATCCTGGTTCGGCGTCACGTCAACGCTGTCCTGCGCCGCGAGAGTGTGGAGGTATCCCGCGCATGCCGCGGCCGCCACCATGGCGACAACCCGATTCCTGTTCATGATTCCTTCCTTTTCCTTGATCCTTGAATGCGAAACGCCGATCGATCCCGGCAACTCGTCGGAACACCTTAAGACACGACACGCGTCGCTGAACAGAGGGCGCATGACGGAAGTCATGGTATTTCTGACGGGCGGTTCGAGCTTTCCGGGGGACCGTTGCGCACGGAGGTGATCAGCCGGTCCCTGGCGGGAAAGAATGCCGCTACGCATTAGTATTAGCATCCGCCGCCGGGTTTGTCCAAAGCCGTGCCGGTCCGGCGTCGCCCGGTCGATGTCCCGGGGCCAGCCGGCTGCCGGTTGCCCGGGGAAGCGGTTCTAATATGATGAGCGCGGCCGGCCGCCGGCCCGATCGAGACACCGCCGCCCAGACCCATGAACATTTCCGTCGTTGTCCTGGCCGCCGTCTTCCTGCTCATCGCCGTGCGGCGAATCGGCCGGTTCCGCTTCGAGCTGTGGCAGATCATGCTGCTCGGCGCGGTGGCGGTCCTGGTCACCGGCCAGATTGCTCCCTCATCGGCCTTGAGGGCGATTGACGTCGACGTCATGCTGTTCCTGTTCGGTGTATTCGTCGTCGGTCAGGCGCTGGAGGAGAGCGGCTACCTGTTTCATCTCTCCTACAGGCTGTTCCACCGCGCCGCCACGGCCGACGCTCTGATCCTGATGCTCCTCTTCGGCTTCGGCGTCGCCTCGGCGTTCCTGATGAACGACACGCTGGCGGTGGTCGGCACGCCGCTGGTACTGCTGCTGGCCAAACAGCACCGCATGTCGCCCAAGGTGTTGCTGCTGGCGCTGGCCTTTGCCGTGACGCTGGGGAGCGTCGTGAGCCCGATCGGGAATCCGCAGAACCTGCTCGTCGCCATCCACGGCCGGATGGAAAATCCCTTCGTCGAGTTTTTCCGTTATCTCGCGCTGCCGACCGTCATCAATCTGTTCGCGGCGTTTTTCATCCTCAAGTTTTTCTACCGCGAGAGCTTTCACGGCGAGGCCCTGGTGCACGTGCGGCAGGAACTGCGCGACAAATCCCTGGCGCGTCTGGCGCGATTTTCCCTGATGCTGATCGTGCTCCTGGCGGCGGTGAAGGTGGTCCTGGTGTTTACGATGCCGCAGGTCGATTTCCGGCTGACCTATATTGCGCTGATCGCGGCCGCGCCGATTTTATTGTTCAGCCCGAAGCGCTGGCGGGTGGCGCGGCACATCGACTGGCGCACGCTGGTTTTCTTCGCAGCCCTGTTCGTGCTGATGGAAAGCGTGTGGATGTCGGGTTTTTTCCAGTCGCTGATGTCGGCATGGGATCTGAATGTCACTTCGGTCGGCGTTATCTTCGCCGTCAGCGTGCTGCTGAGTCAGCTGATTTCCAACGTGCCGCTGGTGGCGCTGTATCTGCCGCTGCTCCTGCACGCCGGCGGCTCGACGCCGGGGCTGCTGGCGCTGGCGTCCGGCTCGACCGTGGCCGGCAATCTTTTCATTCTCGGCGCGGCGAGCAACGTCATCATCATCCAGAACGCCGAGCGCAAGGCCGGGCAGACGCTGGGGTTCGTGGAATTCGCGCGCGTGGGCATTCCCCTGACGCTGGTGAACGCGCTGGTTTACTGGATGTTTCTCGGGTGAAGCGAACGGCCGGATCAGGCCGATCCGGAAGACCGCAGCCGCCGCCGGGTGAACGCCAGCGTATCCAGGATCAGCACCGTCAGGGCATTGAATCGCGCCACGCGCAGCATCAGGCCGGCTGGCGTGGTGCGGCGCACCTCGCGTACTTCGCGCAGCCGCGGCAGGAAGGTCAGCGCCACGACCGCGCGCGCCAGGGTCGAAACCGCCAGCACGCCCCACAGGCTGCTGGTCCAGGTCAGTTCGTGGCCGAACAGGCTGAGGTGATCCGGCACGATCAGGCTCAGGAATCCGCCGAGCAGCGCGCCGCCGAAGATCGCCGCGTTCGACAATACGTTGTGCACCGCGCTGAAGACGGCGCGCCGTTCCGGCGCCGCCACGTCGTAGAGGTAATTGCTGCTGCTGAGGCTGAAGCCGGCCCAGCAGACGCCGCCCAGCGACTGCAGTACCAGCACGTACCAGAAATTGGTCGAGGCCAGCCACAGCACCGGGAACACCGGAATGATCCCGCCCGTGACCAGCATGACCATCCGGTTGCCGAAGATGTCGCCGAGCCGGCCCCACAAACCCAGGGTTGTGAACTGCAACAGCACCGCGAACGCCAGCGATGTCATGTACTGAAGATAGGTAAACTGCAAATCGCGCAGCATGAACACGGTGAAAAACGGCGAGGCGATCGCGACCGTGAAGTTCATGATCGCCAGGAACAGGGTGAAGCGCGCGAACGGCGAGGCGCGCAGGCCGGTCCACCAGACGGTGGGCGACGGCAGGTCGAGCGGGCGCGGCACCGGTTTGGGATCGTGCATGCGCGCCAGCTGAATCGCGGAATAAATACGCGCCAGCGCCGCGAGGCTGAACACCAGCGCGAACGCGAGGCGCGTGTGGTCGCCGGTCTTTCCGAAATGCAGCATCAGCCCGGCGGCGGCGAGGGCGACGAAGGTGGTGATGCTCATGAGTCGTCCGCGCCGCGCGAAGAAGCGCCCGCGCCGCCGCGCCGGCACCAGGTCGCCCATCAGGCTGTTCCACACCGGCGTGGCCAGGTGGCCGCCGGTGAAATAAAGCGCGACGCACACGATCAGGACCGTCACGGCGTGCTCGGGAAAGAGGTACGGCAGCCAGATGATCGGCAGCCACATCAGGGTCTGCAACACGACGCCGCTGAGGATGATGGTTTTGCGCCGGCCGGTACGGCTGGCGAGCCAGGCCGAGAACAGTTGCGCGAACGAGCCGAGCAGCGACGGGAACGCCGCGAGCCAGGAAATCTGTGCGGTCGTGGCCTTGAGGAACAGGGCGTAGGCCGAGAAATAGGTTTCGCCGGCGCCGGCCATGACGGAATAGGCCACGCCGTCGCGTACCGAGTGTCTCAATGACTGCTCGGTACGCGGGTCCTTGGAATAATGCGGGAAGATCACGCTGACAGCTCACGACGGCAGAATCGGTCCGTGTCTGCCGTTCACGGGGTCGTATGCATCAAATTATAGACGGGTTTTCGATACCCGCCGTTTCCGGCGGTTCGGTTCCGACCGGCTGACGGAAGAGACCGCCCAGCCGTAGACGATCGCACGAAGGGTAATCCATGAATCGGGCGGTCTCTTCCCTCACCCTCATTGTGTTCCCGCCCGGGTGCGCCAAACCTCGGCGCACCCGTTCGGCGGCACGGACACACGTTAAGTGTGTCCGTGAATTCCCCGCCTCACCTCCCGCGAGGGGGCGAGGCGGAGCCGTCGCCGATGCACTTAACGTGCATCGGCGCCGCCGAGCGGGCGCACGTGGTTTCGTGCGCCCTGGCGAGAATGGAGGCGAGCCGTTGCGGCCTTCGGCCGCTAGTTTATATGAATGGGCCGATCGGACGCCGCGCATTGCCGGAGGTCGGCGCGGCGACGTAAAATGCAGGCCGGATTCCGCGCAAGGAAGAGTCATGACCCAGATTTACATCGAGCACGACCCCTCGCCCAAAAAACTGGAAATTATCGGCGTGTACGATTGGCCGATCTGGACCCGCGAGGTGTCGAAGTTTCCCTGGACCTATGACCGGAAGGAGACCTGCTACATCCTGGAAGGCGAGATCATCGTCACCCCCGACGAGGGTGAGCCGGTGCGGATCGTGGAAAACGATTTCGTGACGTTCCCGGCCGGCCTTTCCTGCACCTGGGAAATCCTGAGTCCCGTCAAAAAACACTATAACTTCGGCTGATCCCCGATATTTCCGCCAACCGAGCGTTTCCCGATGTCCTCCGACAATGCCGCCCGTGAAACCGGGCTCCGTCTGCGCGCCACGCTGCGTACGATATTGAGTCCGGGCATCTGGCTGGTGCTGTCGGTGCAGATGGCGCTGGCCTTTGCCATGCATGGACAACTGCCGGCGGATGACGCGTCGCTGGCCTCGACGCTGACGATACTCCTGATCGCGACCGGCTTGATGCTGTTCTACTACCTGCAAGCCGGAGCTTTTCATGGATTGACCTTGTCCCGGGAAACGCTGGCGGTGACGGACATGATGCGCGCGGGGAAAACCGTTTTCGCCGCCTTCGTGTGGTTGACCCTGAAGGCGGGATTGTTGCTGGCCCTGGTCATGAACGTCCTGATTTTTCTGGCCATGCTGCTGACGGGCCAGGAGATCAAGGCCATCACCGGCGCGCTCGCGCCGCGCTTCAGCATCGCGCTGGGCGTGCTGTCGTTCGTTTTTGTCTACTGGCTGCCGTTTGTTTTCGCGCGGCGCGAGTTTCGCCTGTTCCCGAGCCTCAAGGCGGCGCTTCGGATCGCCTGGCATCGCCTGTCCCGCTCCCCGTTTCTGGCGTTGCTGATCCTGGGGCCGGTGCTGGTTTCCTATTTTCTTCCGGGCGATGTTCCGTTGTGGATCGATCTGGCGATCAGCCTCGCCGGCGGCGCCATGGGCTGGATCGCGTACATCTACTGTATTGAAGTGTTGCCGGAAGATGGGAAACCCGTGGACGGCGCACAACCTGTCTGACTTCATGAATCGCTCGGCCAGGTACGCACCGAGTTCGTGATTCAGCTTTATTTTTGAATCGTGTTATTCGTTGTATTAGTCCATTTCGGACGGTATACTTCGCGGCTTACTGCGGGGTGGAGCAGTCTGGCAGCTCGTCGGGCTCAATTCCGTGAGATCACCTTGGACACCAAACTGAAGGGAGACATTGCCGAACAGGCAGCTATTCTTCGTGCATTAAATCACGGTTGGGGTGTGTTGACCCCGGTGGGAGACCGGTTGCCGTATGATCTGGTCTTCGATGTCGAAGGAACGCTGGTGAAAGTGCAGGTCAAGAGCGCGTGGTTCGATAAGCCGTCACGAAACCACGTCGTTGACAATCGGCGCACCAAGACGAACCGGCGCGCCATGGTCAGAGAGGCCTATCGGGCCGGAGACTTTGACTTTGCGCTGGTTTACCTGCCTGAATCGGATTTGTTTTATGTCTTCCCGGTAAAAGTGTTCATCGGCTACGGCAGCGAGATTCACATGGTCGAAGCCGATAAGCGTCAACGGAAACCTGGTTCCGCTGAATACCGTGACGCTTGGGATCTGATTTCACAATGGGCTGCGCATGGGGAAACCCGTGCGTGATCACTTGCCAAAGTCGGGGAAGCCTGTAGCGTGGTAATCCCGAGCCAAGCCCCGGACGAAAGTCCGAGGAAGGTGTAGAGACTTGATGGCAGGCACCCTAACGGCGACTTCGGTCGGCCGAGGGTGAAGGGAAAGTCCAGACCACAAAGCCGGGCGCAAGCCGGGCGCAGCGAAAGCTGTAGTGGTATGCATAACCCGAAGGTCGCAGGTTCAAATCCTGCCCCCGCTACCAAATTTTCTGCTTGGAATCAGGCAAAGGCCCCGTTGGGGCCTTATTTTTTTACGGCGTGACCGGCGCCGGCGCGGCGGTACTTCCCGATTCCGTCGGAAGTGCTTATAATCCAGCCCGGTTTCAGCCGTATCAAGAGTAAGTAATAAGAAGTGGGCGGCGTGCCCACTTTTGTTTTATGGGGCCGGAAGATATGCGCGCGGCGCGGGCGGACTTGCGAAAACTGCTGGAGCCCGGCGTCGTGGCGCTGGGCTTCGAGCTCGTGGACGTGGAACTGGCGGGCAGTTCGCATCACCCCACGTTGCGGGTATATATAGACGGTCCCGCGGGCGTGAACGTCGATGACTGCGCGCGCGTGAGCCGGCAGCTTTCCGCGCTGCTCGACGTCGAGGACCCGCTGCCGGGGCAGTACACCCTGGAGGTGTCGTCGCCCGGCCTCGACCGGCCGCTGGTGAAGCCGGAGGATTTCAGGCGGTTCGTCGGCGAGACGATCAAGGTGAAGATGCACGAGCCGCAACTCGGCCGCAGGAATTTTTCCGGGCGGCTGCTGGAGGTGACGGCGGATCACGTGGTGGTGGAAGTGGACAAAGAGCATTTTGATCTGGCGTTCGATGGCATGGAGCGGGCCCGGTTGGTCCCCCGATTCCGGACGGCAGGTGGTGACGGGAGAGCGAGATGATAGGTAACGAAGTGTTGATGATTGTCGATGCCGTGTCGCGCGAAAAGGGCGTGGACAAGGAGATCATTTTCCAGGCGCTGGAAGCCGCGCTCGCGACCGCCACGCGCAAGCGTCACAAGGGCGACATCGACGCGCGCGTCGCGATTCACCGCGACACCGGCTCCTACGACACCTTCCGCCGCTGGGAAATAATCGCCGACGAAACCGAAGTGGTCGAGTTCCCCGACCGCCAGATCAAGCTGACCGAGGCGCGCGCGCAGAAGCCCGAGATCCAGGTCGGCGAATTCATCGAAGCGCCGCTCGAGCCGGTCGAGTTCGGCCGCATCGCCGCGCAGGCCGCCAAGCAGGTCATCATGCAGAAGGTGCGCGAGGCGGAGCGCGAACAGATCGTCAATCTCTACAAGGACCGCCAGGGCGAGATGGTCACCGGCGTGGTCAAGCGCCTCGAGCGCGGCGACGTGATCGTGGACCTCGGCAACGCCGAAGCGCTGCTGTCCAAGAACGCCATGATTCCGCGCGAGGGGCTGCGCCCCGGCGACCGCATCCGCGCGCTGCTCGAGGACGTGAAGTCGGTGCCGCGCGGACCGCAGCTGTTCCTGTCGCGCGTCGCGCCGAAACTGCTGATCGAGCTGTTCAAGCTCGAAGTGCCGGAAGCGGGCGAGGGCTTGATCACCATCCACGCCGCCGCGCGCGATCCGGGCCTGCGCGCCAAGATCGCGGTCAGCTCCTCGGATTCGCGCATCGATCCCATCGGCGCCTGCGTCGGCATGCGCGGTTCGCGCGTGCAGAGCGTGTCCAACGAACTCGCCGGCGAACGCGTCGACATCATCAACTGGTCGGACAACCCGGCGCAATACGTGATCAACGCGCTCGCGCCCGCGGAAGTGCAGTCCATCGTGGTCGACGAAGAATCGCACAGCATGGACGTGATCGTCGACGAGAAGCAGCTGTCGCAGTCGATCGGTCGCAGCGGCCAGAACGTGCGGCTGGCTTCCGAGCTCACCGGCTGGGAACTGAACATCATGACCGAACAGACGGCCCAGGAAAAAGGCACCCAGGAAGCGGCCAACGCCATCAAGCTGTTCATGGAACAGCTGTCGGTGGACGAGAACGTGGCCACGGTGCTGGTGCAGGAAGGATTCACCAACCTGGAAGAGATCGCCTACGTGCCGAAGCAGGAACTGCTGGCCATCGAGGAATTCGACGAGGAGCTGGTGGACGAGCTGCGCAACCGCGCGCGCGATCTGCTGCTGACCCGCGCCATCGCCCAGGAAGAGAAAATCAGTCTGGCGGAACCGGCCAAGGATCTGCTCGAGATGCAGGGCATGGACGAGAACACCGCGCACCTGCTGGCGGCCCGCGGCATCAAGACCATGGAAGAACTGGCGGAGCAGGCGGTCGACGACCTGCTCGAGATCGAAGGCATGACCGATGAACGCGCGCGCGAGTTGATCATGACCGCGCGCGCACCGTGGTTCGAGGACGAAAAGGCGGGATAAGTTCCCCGTCTCACAGGAGTCTATGACGCAGATCACCGTAAAGGGTTTCGCGGATCAGATCGGCATTCCGCCGGACACGCTGCTGCGCCAGCTCGAGGCGGCCGGCCTGTCGGCCAAGAAGGCGGACGACGAGCTGACTGACGAGGAAAAGGAAAAACTTTTCCATTATCTGCGCGCCAGCCACGGCGCCGGCGACGAAGGCGCGGGCCGCAAAAAGATCACGCTCAAGCGAAAATCCACCAGCCAGGTGGTGCAGAGCACGCGCACCGGCGCCTCGCGCACGGTGCAGGTCGAGGTACGCAAGAAACGCACGTTCATCAAGCGCGCCACGATCGAGGAAACGCCGGCCGCGACGGAAGAAGCGCCGGTCGCCGAACCCGAGGTCGCGGCTCCGGCCGTGGCGGCGGAAGCCGTTGCCCCGGCGCGCGAGGCCGTCGTCGCCGAAGCCGCGGCCCCGGCGGTCGCGCCCGCCGTTGCGCCGAAGGCCGAGATCCCGGCGCCGGCGGTGAAACCGGCGGCCCTGGCCAAACCCGCGCCGGCCCCGGCGAAGGATGTCAAGAAGCCGCACAAGGGCAAGAAAGAGCGGCTGGAAAAACTCGAGGAACGCGAACGCGGCGAACTGCATCTCGCGGCCGGCAAGAAGGTGCGACGCAAAGTCAGGATGGTCGCCAACAAGCCGGTGGTCACGAGCGTGACCGGACAGCACGGCTTCGAGCGGCCGACGGCGCCGATCGTGCACGAAGTGGCGCTGCCCGAAACCGTCACGGTGGCGGAGCTGGCGCAGAAAATGTCCATCAAGGCGGCCGAGGTCATCAAGACGCTCATGCAGATGGGCTCGATGGTCACGATCAACCAGGTGCTCGACCGCGACACCGCCACGCTCGTGGTCGAGGAAATGGGCCACGTCGTCAAGGAAGCCAAACCGACTTCTCCCGAGGAACTGCTCGCCGCGCCCACCGCCGAAGCGGCCGCCGCGGCCGAACCGCGCCCGCCGGTGGTGACCGTCATGGGCCACGTCGACCACGGCAAGACCTCGCTGCTCGATTACATCCGCAAGGCCAAGGTCGCCGCGGGCGAGGCCGGCGGCATCACCCAGCATATCGGCGCGTATCACGTGGAAACGCCCAAGGGCGTCGTCACCTTCCTCGACACGCCCGGCCACGAGGCGTTCACCGCCATGCGCGCCCGCGGCGCCAAGGCCACCGACATCGTGATCCTGGTGGTGGCGGCCGACGACGGCGTCATGCCGCAGACGGTCGAAGCGGTGCATCACGCGCGCAACGCCAAGGTGCCGCTGGTGGTCGCGGTGAACAAGATCGACAAGCCCGAGGCGCAGCCGGACCGCGTGCGCCAGGAACTGACCAAGCACGAGGTCGTCCCGGAGGAATGGGGCGGCGGCGAAATCTTCGTGAATGTTTCCGCCAAGAGCGGCGAAGGCATCGACAAGCTGCTCGAGTCGGTGCTGCTGACGGCCGAGGTGCTGGAACTGAAGGCGCCGAAAGCCGGTCCCGCCGCCGGCCTCGTGGTCGAGGCGCGCCTCGACAAGGGCCGCGGCCCGGTGGCCACGGTGCTGGTGCAGCGCGGCACGTTGCACAAGGGCGACGTGATTCTCGCCGGGCGCGAGTTCGGGCGCGTGCGCGCCATGCTCGACGAAAAGGGCCGGCCGGTGAAGGAAGCCGGGCCGTCGATTCCGGTGGAAGTGCAGGGACTCTCCGGCGTGCCGAGCGCCGGCGAGGAAGCCATGGTGGTCGAATCCGAGCGCAAGGCGCGCGAGATCGCGCTGTACCGCCAGGGCAAGTTCAAGGACGTGCAGCTCGCGCGCCAGCAGGCGGCGAAACTTTCCAACGTGTTCGAGCAGCTGAAGGAGAGCGAGGAAGCCAAGTCGCTCAACCTGATCATCAAGGCGGACGTGCAGGGTTCGATCGAGGCGCTCACCGTGGCGCTGGAAAAACTTTCCACGCCCGAGGTCAAGGTCAAGGTGGTCCACGGCATGGTCGGCGGCATCACCGAGTCGGACGTGAACCTGGCGGTGGCGTCGAGCGCCGTCATCATCGGCTTCAACGTGCGCGCCGACAGCACCGCGCGCCGGCTGATCGAGCATCAGGGCGTGGACGTGCACTACTACAACGTCATTTACGACGCCGTGGACGAGGTCAGGGCGGCCATGACCGGCATGCTCAAGCCGCAGTTCAAGGAACAGCTGCTCGGGCTCGCGGAAGTGCGCGATGTGTTCCGCTCGCCGAAGATGGGCGCGGTCGCGGGCTGCTACGTGGTCGAGGGCGTGGTGCGGCGCAACCGGCCGATCCGCGTGCTGCGCGACAACGTCGTCATCTTCGAGGGCGAACTCGAATCGCTGCGCCGCTTCAAGGACGACGCCGGTGAGGTGAAGGCGGGACTCGAGTGCGGCATCGCGGTGAAGAATTACAACGACGTGAAGGTCGGCGACCAGATCGAAGTGTACGAGAAGGTCGAGGTCGCCAGAACCCTATAACCCGAGCAGCAAGTGGAAAGTAGCAAGTAGCAAGAGATTCGCACAAGCTTCTTTTTCCTTGCTACTTGCAACTTGTTACTTGCTACTGATGGTTAAAGACTCCAACCGGCCGCGGCGCGTCGCGGAACTCATCAAGCGCGAGCTGGCCATGCTGATTCCGCGCGAGCTCGACGATCCGCACGCGCACGAAATCACCCTCACCGGCGCGGAAGTGTCGCGCGACCTGTCCTCGGCGCGGATTTATTTTTCGCTGCTGAGCGGAGCGGCCGAGGCGAAGCAGACGGCCAAGTCGCTCAACCACGCCGCCGGTTTCCTGCGGCACGCGCTCATGGGCCGGGTGTCGTTGCGCACCGTGCCGGCGCTGCGGTTTTATTTCGACGAGTCCGTGGAGCGCGGCGCGCGCGTCGACAGCCTGATCGAGCAGGCGATCGCCGAAGACAAAACCCACAAGAAGGTGTAAGGACGTAGGGTGGGCACCGCCCACCGTCAGACGACTAGCGAAGCCGTGTTGGTGGGCGATGCCCACCCTACAAAACACCTTGAATGAGGATATTGATGCTGTGAAGCAGCAACGACGCAAGTGCGACGCCGTGAACGGAGTGATGCTGCTCGACAAGCCCGTCGGCTTCACCTCGAACCAGGCGCTGCAAACCGTGAAGCGCCTGCTCAACGCCTGCAAGGCCGGCCACAGCGGCAGCCTCGATCCGATCGCCACCGGACTGCTGCCGCTTTTTTTCGGCGAGGCCACGAAGCTGACGCAGTTCCTGCTCGACGCCGACAAGCGCTACTGGACCGTGTTCCGGCTCGGCGTGAGCACCACGACCTATGACAGCGAGGGCGAGGTGACCGCGACCCGGCCGGTCACGGCGAGCGCGCGCGACATCGAAAAGACGCTGATCGCGTTCCGCGGCGCGATCGAGCAGATACCGCCGATGTATTCGGCGATCAAGCATCAGGGCGAGGCGCTCTACAAGCTGGCGCGCGCCGGCGTCGAGGTCGAACGCGCACCGCGCAAGGTGACGGTGCATGAAATCAGGATGCTCGGGTTTCAGGACGGCCTGCTGACGCTGGAAATTTCCTGCTCCAAGGGCACCTATGTCCGCACTCTGGCGCACGACCTGGGCGAGGCCCTGGGTTGCGGCGCGCATGTGGCGCAACTGCGCCGGCTCGCGACCGGGGATATCCCGATCGATCAGGCGGTCACGCTGGAACAGCTGGAGGCCCTGGCGACCCCGGCGGAACGCGCGCGGCTGCTGCAACCGGTCGACAGCGTGCTGCGGGCGCTGCCGGACGTGCACCTGACGCCGCTGGCGTCGCATTATCTCAAGCAGGGGCAGCCGGTGTCGGCGCGCCACGGCCTCGTGCCCGGCTGGGTGCGGCTGTATGAAGGCGAAAACCGTTTTCTCGGCATGGGCCAGGTGATGGACGACGGGCGGGTGGCCCCGCGCCGCCTGCTGGTGCACGGCGAAAATCCCTGAAACAGACGTTTTTTAGACGGTCCGTCCGGCGCGTTCGGACCGGAACAGGACGGTTGAGGCGGGGTGTCCCCGCAGGTAGAATACGCGCCCTCTTGAGCGTAACTGACAGCAAAAATCCGAGGTAAATATTGATGACCGTCCCCCGCGAGACCAAGGCCAAGGTCATGCAGGAATACCAGACTCACAAAAGCGACACCGGTTCGCCGGAGGTCCAGGTTGCCCTGCTGTCCACCCAGATCGACGAATTATCCGCGCACTTCCAGACGCATCCGAAAGACCACCATTCGCGCATCGGTCTTCTGAAGATGGTCAACAAGCGCCGCCAGCTGCTCGAGTATCTGAAGAATACCGACGGCGACCGCTACCGCGCGCTCATCGAGCGTCTCGGCCTGCGCAAGTAACGAAGCACATCGAGGAAAAAGTCTTGGCAAAAATCACGAAATCATTTCAGTACGGCAGTCACACCGTCACTCTGGAGACCGGCGAGATCGCCCGTCAGGCCAGCGGCGCGTGCGTGGCCAGCATGGGCGAAACCGTGGTGCTCGCGACCGCGGTGACGATGAAAGAGCCGATGCCGGGCAAGGACTTCTTCCCGATGACGGTGGACTATCAGGAAAAAACCTTCGCCGCCGGCCGCATCCCGGGCGGATTCTTCAAGCGCGAAGGCCGCCCCTCGGAAAAAGAAATCCTCACCTCGCGCCTTATCGACCGTCCCATCCGTCCGCTGTTTCCCGAAGGCTTCACCAACGAAGTGCAGATCATCGCCACCGTGATCTCGGTGGACCCGGACATCGATCCGGATATCGTCTCCATGATCGGCTGCTCCGCGGCGCTCAAGCTGTCGGGCGCTCCGTTCAACGGCCCGATCGGCGCGGCGCGCGTGGGCTACAAGGACGGCAAGTACCTGCTCAATCCGGGCAACAAGGAACTCGTCGACTCGCAGCTCAACCTCGTCGTCGCCGGCACCGAGAAAGCGGTGCTGATGGTCGAATCCGAGGCGAAAGAGTTGTCGGAAGAAGTCATGCTCGGCGCCGTCATGTTCGGTCACGAGCAGATGCAGGCCGCGATCCACGCGATCAACGAGCTCGTGCGCGACGCCGGCGTGCAAGCTTGGGCCTGGCAGCCGCCGGTCGAGGACAGCGCGCTCAAAAACGCGCTGCAGACCGAATTCGGTTCGCTCATCGCCGACGCCTATCGTATTAAAGAGAAGGGAGCCCGCCAGGACCGCGTGGCCGAGATCCACGAGATGGCGGTTGGCAAGCACGCCGCCGAAGGCGCGCCCGCGGGCACCAAGGAAAAGGTGCAGAAAATTATTGGTGACATTGAATACCGCACCGTGCGCGACAAGATTCTTTCCGGCGAGCCGCGCATTGACGGTCGCAACACCCGTACCGTGCGCCCAATCACCATCCGCACCGGCGTGCTGCCGCGCACCCACGGCTCGGCGCTGTTCACCCGCGGCGAGACCCAGGCGCTGGTCGTGACCACACTCGGCACCGGCCGCGACGCGCAGATCATCGACGCGCTGGAAGGCGAGCGCAAGGAACCGTTCATGCTGCATTACAACTTCCCGCCGTACTCCGTCGGTGAAGTCGGCCGCGTCGGCAGCCCCAAGCGCCGCGAGGTCGGTCACGGCAGGCTCGCCAAGCGCGCGGTCGTGGCGGTGTTGCCGGACATGGCGGTGTATCCTTATGTCCTGCGCGTCGTGTCCGAGATCACCGAGTCCAACGGCTCGAGCTCCATGGCCTCGGTCTGCGGCGCCTCGCTGTCGCTGATGGACGCCGGCGTGCCGATCAAGGCGCCGGTGGCCGGCGTGGCGATGGGCCTGATCAAGGAAGAAAAGCGCTTCGCGGTGCTCACCGACATCATCGGCGACGAGGATCATCTCGGCGACATGGATTTCAAGGTGGCCGGCACCACGAGCGGCGTGACCGCGCTGCAGATGGACATCAAGATCGAAGGCATCAACAAGGAAATTATGGATGCCGCGCTCAAGCAGGCCAAAGAAGGCCGGCTGCACATTCTCGGTGAGATGAGCAAGGCGATTTCCGCGCCGCGCTCGGAGCTTTCCGAGTATGCCCCGCGCATCATCGCCATCAAGATCAATCCGGAACGCATCCGCGACGTGATCGGCAAGGGCGGCGCCACCATCCGCGCGCTGACCGAGGAAACCGGCTGCACCATCGACATCGAGGACGACGGCACGGTCAAGATCGCCTCGGCCGACAATCTCGCCGCGCAGGAAGCCGTGCGCCGCGTCAAGCAGCTCACCGCCGACGTCGAAGTCGGCATGGTCTACGAAGGCAAGGTCGCCAAGCTCATGGACTTCGGCGCTTTCGTCACCATCCTCCCCGGCAAGGACGGCCTCGTGCACATCTCGCAGATCTCGCGCGAGCGCGTCGAGAACGTCTCCGACAAGCTGCGCGAAGGCGAAGTGGTCCGCGTCAAGGTGCTGGAAGTGGACAAGCAGGGCCGCATCCGCCTGTCCATGAAGGCGTTGCAGGAAGAGTCGGCCTGAGCGTTCCACGCTTAAGCAGTTAAAAAAGGGAGCTTCGGCTCCCTTTTTTTATGCTCGTTGTGCCGGATGCTAAGGCAGTAAACGTAGGGCAATAGCGTCGCGTATTGCGCCGCATGTAACGTTTTTTGAAACAGGCATGGGCCAGTCTTGTGCGTCGCCCAGAGAAGGATTACAAATAACATAGGCAGCAAGCGTAGGGCGCGTATCACGCGCCGATCAAATATAATCCCCGCATGCCGAATTACCGACGTGCCGATACCGATGGCGGGACTTATTTCTTTACTGTCAACACCCTGAACCGCCAAACCTTCCTGCTGGATGATGATGTCCGGGCGGCGTTGCGCGAAGGCATTGCGTTGGTGAGGCAATCCCATCCTTTTACCGTCAACGCCTGGGTGCTGCTACCGGATCATCTGCATTGTATCTGGACACTGCCGCCCAATGACCGTGATTTCTCGACGCGTTGGTGGGTCATCAAGCGCACCGTGACGCAACGTTGTGGCGCCCGTCTGAATCGTCCTGATCTCATGACGGCTCGACGCAGGCAACGCAAACAAAGCACGCTCTGGCAGCATCGCTACTGGGAGCATCTGATCCGGGATGAGCACGATTATCGACGTCATGTCGATTATATTCACTGGAATCCGGTCAAACACGGTTATGTCAGGCGCGCGGGAGATTGGTCTTATTCAACGTTCCACCGGCATGTGGCGGAAGGCGTTTATCCGCCTGATTGGGGAATTGATGCATCGATAACCGACGATAGTGATTTTGGTGAATTGGAGTAATAATCTGGCGCGTGATACGCGCCCTACGTTAGCATCAGGACTTCAGGTGTAGCCTAGTGTCTTCGAAACCAAAGATAGTTTGGTTTACGATTCTGGCCATAGGTTGTGTTGGGTTGTTGCCCGTCGTAGCTGCCGGCGAGCGCGCAACGGAGGTACCTGCCATGTCATTGACCCTCACTTCTTCTGCATTCCGTCACAACGCGGATATTCCCGTGCGCTACACCTGCGATGGCGATGATGCTTCGCCGCCGCTGTCGTGGAGCGGCGTGCCGGCCGGGGCCAAGAGCCTGGTGTTGATCGTGGACGATCCCGACGCGCCGGACCCGAAGGCGCCGAAAATGACCTGGGTTCACTGGGTGCTGTATAACATTCCGCCCAACACGACGAGCCTTGCCGAAGACGTGGCCGCGAAGGATTTGCCCAAGGGAACGCTCGAAGGCGTCAATGACTGGAAGCGCACCGGTTACGGCGGTCCCTGTCCGCCGGTCGGCCGGCATCGTTATTTTCACAAAATTTACGCGCTGGATACGGTATTGCCCGATCAGAATCGTCCGACCAAGGCCAGGCTCGAAAAAGCCATGCACGGCCACGTCCTCGCGCAGGCGGAACTCATCGGCGGGTACCAGCGTAGCCGCTGAACCGCCGGACGGTTCAGGCTTTACACGGCCGCCGCGCCTCCGTTAGCCTAGGCGGCAAGCCATGCCTGAACCGGATTCGAATAAAACAACAAGGATGTCCTGGATCGTTTCCCCGCGCCCGTTTCGTCGCTGGCTGTTCAGCGGCCTGTGCCTGCTCGCGCTCAGCGCCTGCGGCACGGTGCCGAACCGTCCCGCGGAGGACGGCGCGCCGGGCAGCGGCAACGCGCAGACCAACGCGGCAAACGGGAACCAGGACAATGCGCACGACCCGCTCGAAGGTTTCAACCGCGCCATGTATACCTTCAACGACAAGTTCGACCGCTACCTGCTCAAGCCGGTCGCCAAGGGTTATCGCGCGGTCGCGCCGACGCCGGTGCGCAAGAGCGTGTCGAATTTCTTCAGCAACCTGCACGATCCCGGAATCATGTTGAACAACCTGTTGCAGGGCAAGCCGGGGCAGGCCGCCTCGGACCTGGGGCGTTTTCTGGTGAACTCCACCATCGGCATCGCCGGCCTGTTCGACGTCGCGACCAAGATCGGCATGCAGAAGCACAACGAAGATTTCGGTCAGACGCTGGCAGTGTGGGGCGTGGGCGACGGGCCTTACCTGGTGCTGCCGTTCTTCGGGCCGAGCAACATGCGCGACGGTCCATCGCTGATCGTGGACTGGGAAACCTATCCGCCGAATCATATGAAAGATAGCGGCACGCGCGACAAGATGTATGTCGTGGAAGTCATCGACAAGCGCGCGCAGTTGCTCGATGCTTCCGACATTCTGGAGCAGGCCGCGGGACAGGATCCTTATATATTCGTGCGCGAAGCCTCGCGCCAGAGCCGCCGTAACCAAATCTATGACGGCAACCCGCCGCAGGCCACGCCGCCGCCGGGGCTATTCGAGGACGACACTCCACCACCCAAATCGCCTTCGCAGCCCGCACCGGCTGGCGCGACTCCGTGAAAAATAAATCAGTTTGTAGGGTGGGCAATGCCCACCCTACATCCTTCTAGCAACAGCGCGTCTTAATCGAGATAGTCGTATCCCAAGAGCGTCAGAAACTGCGGCATCGGTTCGGTGCTGATGAACTTGTCGAACAGTTTCGCGGCGAGTTCGTATTGGCCGGCGGCGTAAACCTTTTCCCCGAGCGTCGTCCGCACGCGCTGGAGTTCCTCCGGAATCAGCCTGCGCACCAGGTCGAGCGTGACCTTGCGACCGTCGGCGAGCACGCCCTTCGGGCTGTGCATCCAGTGCCACGCCTGCGAGCAGGAGATTTCCGCGGTCGCGGCGTCTTCCATGAGATTATGGATCGGCACGCAGCCGGCGCCGGCAAGCCAGGCGCCGAGATAACTGATGCCGACTTCGACGTTGAGCCGCAACCCGGCTTCCGTGACCGGCGCCGACGGCGAGAACGCCAGCAGCTCGGCGGCGCTCACGCGCACGTCGTCGCGCAGGCGGTGAATCTGGTTCGGCGTCGGCATGAGCCGGTCGAAAACCTCCTTCGCCAGCAGCACCAGTCCCGGATGCGCCACCCAGGTGCCGTCGTGACCGTCGTTCGCTTCGCGTTCCTTGTCGGCGCGCACCTTGGCGAGCGCGGCCTCGTTCGCCGCCGGATCGGCCTTGATCGGAATTTGCGCCGCCATGCCGCCCATGGCGTGCGCGCCGCGCCGATGGCAGGTGCGTATCAGCAGCAGCGAATACGCGCGCAGGAACGGCGCCGCCATTGTGACCTGTCCGCGGTCGGCGAGCATGAACGCCGGATCGTTGTGAAATTTCTTGATGGTGCTGAAAAGATAATCCCAGCGGCCGCAGTTGAGCCCGACCGAGTGCTCGCGCAGCTCGTACAGCATCTCGTCCATTTCGAAAGCGGCGAGAATGGTTTCGATCAGTACCGTTGCCTTGATGGTGCCGCGTGGAATTCCCAGATGCTGCTGCGCCCACACGAACACCTCGTTCCACAAGCGCGCCTCGAGGTGGCTTTCCATCTTGGGCAGATAGAAGTAGGGCGCCGTGCCGCGATCGAGCAAGGCTTTGGCGTTGTGGAAGAAATACAAACCGAAATCGAAGAGGCTGGCCGAAACCGGCTTGCCGTCGACCAGCGCGTGTTTCTCGACCAGATGCCAGCCGCGCGGGCGGACGAAGAGTATCGCCGTGGTTTTGTTGAGCGCGTAATGTTTGCCATCCGGGCTGTCGTAAGTGATCGTGCGCGCGACCGCGTCGCGCAGGTTGATCTGCCCGCGGATGATGTTGTCCCAGGTCGGCGCGAGCGAGTCCTCGAGGTCGGCGAGAAACACGTTGGCGCCGGAGTTGAGTGCGTTGATGATCATCTTGCGGTCGACCGGGCCGGTGATTTCCACGCGCCGGTCGGCCAGCTCCGCGGGCGCCGGCGCGACGGTCCAGCCGGCCTCGCGCACCGCCCGCGTTTCCGGCAGGAAATCCGGCTTCATGCCACGGTCCAGTTCGTCCTGACGTTGCGCGCGCCGTGTCAGCAATTGTTGCCGCGCCGGCTCGAAGGCGCGCGCCAGGCCGGCGACGAAATCGAGCGCTTCCGGGGTCAGGATCCGGGCATACTCGGCGGATACTTGGGCTCGGAGCGTCAGGCCGGAGGAGATGGGGGAGGACATGCTCATGGTGCCCCTCGGTGGATGTGGATTGCGACGGGTGCCTCTGCCCTTACAGCCTATCATGCGGTTTGACTCAAGATGGGTCGGGCCTGGCTTGATAATGGCAAAAACCCCGCCCGGCGAACATTGACCTGGCTCAGATACGCAAATAACAGGGGATTTGGCCAGCCAAGCCCCTTCTTTTCCCCCGGTTTCAAGGGTAAAATCGCGCCCTTTCGCAAACCTTGCAGGCCCGGTCCGCCGGACCGGGCCCGAAACGTAAAGAGGAAGCAGGAATGGTGACTATACGTCTGGCCCGTGGCGGCGCGAACAAGCGTCCGTATTACCGCATCATCGTGGCGGATCGTCGCCGCGCGCTCAACGGCAACAACATCGAGCGCATCGGATTCTACAATCCGCTCGCGACCGAGAAGGAAAAGAAAATACAGGTCGACATGGCGCGCGTGCAGTACTGGCTGAGCAAGGGCGCCAAGCCGACCGAACGCGTCGCGGATCTGCTGAAGAAAGTTTCCGCCGCCTGAAGCGCGCATGACCAATCCGTCACGCCCTGACGGTTTGGTGCTTTTCGGCCGGATCAGCGGCCTCTTTGGTGTGCAGGGCTGGGTGAAGGTTTTTTCCCACGCCCGTCCGCGCGAAGCCATCATCGGTTACTCGCCCTGGCTCGTGAAAATCGGCGGTGACTGGCGCGAGATCGCCGTCGAAGACGGACGCGCGCAGGGCAAGGGCGTGGTCGCCAAGCTGAAAGGTTTTGACGATCGCGATGCCGCCGGCGGACTGGTCGGCGCGGATATCGCGGTGCGGCGTTCGCAACTGCCGCCGCTGAAGAAAGGCGAGTATTACTGGGAGCAGCTCGTCGGGCTCGAGGTGGTCAACCTCGCCGGCGACCGGTTCGGAAAAGTGAGTCACCTGTTCGACACCGGCGCCAACGACGTGATGGTGGTGAGCAACGGACGGGAACGGTGGCTGCCGGTGACGGCGCAGGTCATCCGCGAGGTGGACCTCGACGCCGGGATCATCCGGGTGGACTGGGACGCGGATTTCTAGGCCATGAGAATTGACGTCATCAGTCTGTTTCCGCCGATGTTCGAGGCCGTGACCGGTTACGGCGTCACCGGGCGGGCGATCAAGAACGGATTGCTGGCGCTGCGGGTGTGGAACCCGCGCGATTACACCGAAGACCGGCACCGCAGCGTGGACGATCGTCCTTACGGCGGCGGACCGGGAATGGTGATGATGATCGAACCGCTGGCGCGCGCCATCGGGGCGGCGCGCAGTGAGCAGACGAAGGACGCGAAAGTGATTTACCTTTCGCCGCAGGGCCGGCGGCTGGATCACGCGGGCGTGCGCGAACTGTCGCAGCGCCAGGGGATGATCCTCCTTGCGGGCCGCTATGAAGGCATCGACGAGCGTTTGCTCGAGAGCGAAGTGGACGAGGAGTGGTCGATCGGCGATTACGTCCTCTCCGGCGGCGAACTCGCGGCGATGGTGATGATCGACGCCATCGCGCGCCAGCTTCCCGGCGCGCTCGGCGACGAGGATTCGGCGCAGCAGGATTCGTTCGTGGACGGGTTGCTGGATCACGAACACTATACGCGGCCGGAGGAGTATGCCGGGCGCAGGGTGCCGGAAGTATTGCTGTCGGGCGATCATGAAAAGATCCGCCGCTGGCGGCTGAAGCAGTCGCTGGGCAGGACCTGGTTGCGGCGGCCGGATTTGCTGGAACGGCTGCCCCTGGATAACGAGCAGAAACAGCTGCTGGAAGAATTCCGGCGGGAATATTTTAAAGTGTCAGGAGTGGAAAAATGAGCAAGATCATGCAGGATTTGGAAACGCGGATGATGGCGGACAAGAATATTCCGTCGTTCGCCCCGGGCGACACCGTCGCCGTACACATCAAGGTGCAGGAAGGCGAGCGCGAACGCCTCCAGGCGTTCGAGGGCATGGTGGTGGCGCGCCGCAACAGCGGCTACAACTCCTCCTTCACCGTGCGCAAGAGCTCCTACGGCGAAGGCGTGGAGCGCGTGTTTCCGCTCTACAGCTCGGCGATCGCCCGCATCGAGGTCAAGCGCAAGGGTGACGTGCGTCGCGCCAAGCTCTATTACCTGCGCGATCTGGCCGGCAAGGCGGCGCGTATCCGCGAGAAGGTCTGATTCATTAGTAGCTGATGTAGGGCGGGTTAGGCGATTTTTGCCGTAACCCGCCGGATGAAATTAAAAGCCGCCCTTGAGGCGGCTTTTAATTTTCGAGCGGCCTTCGGCCGCGTGTACTTGTGGGTGGCTGACCCACGGCAGGTGACTTTCTCTTGTACGCCCA
>DAIDLH010000132.1 GCA_027449605.1 Candidatus Muproteobacteria bacterium
GACATCCTTTTCAGTAACGGGGGAGACACCTAGAATATTTGCCGCCACACGAACAGCTCGTTCATCACGCGCGCCACGTCTTCGTCCTCGAACGATTCGTGCTCCATCACGTGGCACCAGTGGCAGGCCGAGTAACCGATCGACACCAGGATCGGCTTGTCCTCGCGCCGCGCCTTGTCGAGCGCGTCCGCGCCCCACGGATACCAGTCCACCGGGTTGTGCGCGTGCTGCTGGAGGTAGGGGCTGGTCTCGTGGATGAGACGGTTGGTATGGCGGAAATCGTTCACGGTTTATCCTGACAAATCCAGTCAACTATAACCGCTTGCATGGCAGGATGTCACTTCCGGCTCGGTTCCGCGGGGGATTTCTGGAATAATCCGCCCTCGCGTCAGGACTGAATCGTTACGCCCCGACACACGGAACCGTCACCCGAATGTTCATTTCTCAACTCCGCGATTCCACCACGCCTGCCCCGGCCACGCTGTCGTGGTGGCGCGACCTGCTGTTGCTGACGCTGTTGATCGCCGTGTTCTTCGGGTGGGGGCTGGGGCAGCGTGCCTTGTGGCACCCGGACGAAGGGCGTTACGTCGAGATTCCGCGCGAGATGACGGTGTCGGGCGATTACGTCACGCCGCGTCTCAATGGCGTGAAGTATTTCGAAAAGCCGGTTCTGTTTTACTGGCTTGAGGCCGGCGCGATCAAAATGTTCGGCCTGAAAGAATGGGCCATGCGTCTGTGGCCGGCGGCGTTCGCGCTCATCGGCTGTCTCGCGGTGTACGTCGCGGGGCGCAAGCTGTACGACCGGCACACCGGCCTGATCGCGGCGGCGATGCTCGCGACCGCGCCGCTGCATTATTTTCTCGGACGCGCGATCACGCTCGACATGGCGGTGTCGGCGCTGCTCACGGTGGCGCTGTTCGCGTTCCTGCTCGGCACGCGCGAACCGCCCGGCCACGCGCGCCGCAATTATTTCTGGGCCTTCTACGCCTGCGCCGCGCTCGCCACCCTGGCCAAGGGGCTCATCGGCATGGTGATCCCGGCCATGGTGATCGGCGCGTGGATCCTGATCCTGAACGAATGGCGGCTGCTGAAATCGATTTATCTTCCTTCCGGGCTGGTTTTGTTTTTGATCATCGCCGCGCCGTGGCACATCGCGGCGGCGCGCGCCAACCCCGAGTTCGCGCAGTTCTATTTCATCCACGAGCATTTTCAGCGTTACCTCTCCAAGGTGCACGACCGCTATCAGCCGGCGTGGTTTTTCATCCCGGTGCTGCTCGCGGGCTTCTATCCCTGGACCGCGTACCTGGCGCAGGCGGTGACGAAGAGCTGGCCGGCGTCGTGGCGCGCGCGCCACGATCATCGCGAGACGATTTTTCTGCTGCTCTGGGCGGGCCTGGTGTTCGCGTTTTTCTCGTTTTCCGATTCCAAGCTGGTTCCCTACATTCTTCCGATGCTGCCGCCGCTGACGCTGCTGACGGCGCGCTATCTGGCGCAGCAGGGCGACGCGGCTTCGTCGGCGAGCCTGCGCGCCGGAACCTGGACGCTGCTCGCGCTCGGATTGCTGCTGGTTCTGGCGCTGGTGATCGTTCCGCAGAGCACGCCGGACCGGCCGCGCGTGGCGGAATACGCCGCGGTGTTCGGCGGCTATGCCTGGGTGATCCTGGGCAGCCTGCTGGCCACGGCGCTGGCGCCGTTCGCCGTCGGTTTCCTGCGTCGTCCGCTCTGGACCGTCGTGGCGCTGGCGCTGACCTCGGCGGTGTTCCTGGCCGTGGTCGACCGGGGTTTCGTGTTTCTGGACCATAAGCGCTCGGTCAAGGAACTGGCGCTGATCCTGAAGTCGCGCCTGCAAGCCGGCGACGAGGTCATGACCTACCAGGAGTATTACCAGGACCTGCCGGTGTACCTCGAGCGGCGCGTCACCGTGGTCGACTGGAAAGGCGAGCTGCGCTTCGGCTCCGAGGTCGAGGACGTCAGCGGCTGGATGATCGACGAAACCGCGTTCCGGCGTCGCTGGAACGGACCGCAGCGGGCCTACCTGCTGACCGGGCGCGGCAACTATGACAAACTCCGCGCCGAGGGGCGCGGCCGGTTCCATCTGATCGCGCAGACCGGATCGAACGTGCTGGTGACCAACAGGACCGACCAACCGTGAACTATCTGCCGCTGATCATGCTGGGTGTGCTGCTCAACGCCGGCGCGCAATTGCTGCTCAAGGAAGGCATGCGCCGCATCGGCTACTTCGAGTTCGCCTGGGCCAATTTCGTGCCCATCGGGATGCAGGTAGCGGCCAATCCGTTCGTGCTCGCCGGTCTCGTCGCCTACGTGGTGAGCGTGGCGGTGTGGCTGCTGGTGCTGTCGCGCGTCGAGGTCGGCTTCGCCTATCCGCTGCTGTCGGTGGGCTATATCGTCAACGCCGTCGCCGGCTATTACCTGTTCCAGGAAAATCTTTCGCTCACGCGCATCACCGGCATTCTCATCATCATCGCCGGGGTTTATCTGGTCACGCGCAGCTAGGTGTTGCTAATGTCGGACACTGAAAAATTGGTTGTAGTGATGCTTCTTGTAGCGCTGCCACTACGGTTTGTGCTTGATGTCGTAAATCTGGCGTTTCCGAAATCAAATTTCGATGCCGCCTATGTGATTCTCTTTTTTGTTGCTGGCGTCGCCATGATCGTCGCAAACTCGGTTAGCTATTGGGGCTATATTGCGTTGGGAATATCGGTCTGGTTTTTGTTCAGCTTTCTCCGTAAACGAAAAACAGAAAGTACGGAGACATGAGCGAAGAATTCCTCCCGTTCTCGCGGCCCTCGATCAGCCGCGCCGCCATCGACGAGGTGGTCGCGTGTCTCGAATCGGGCTGGATCACCACCGGACCGCGGGTGAAAAAGTTCGAGGACGAACTCAAGCGCTATTTCAACGCGCCGCACGCGCTGGCGCTGTCCTCCGCCACCGCCGGCCTGCACCTGGCGCTGGCGGCGCTGGAACTCCGGCCCGGCGACGAGGTGATCACGACGCCGATGACCTTCGCCGCCACGCTCAATACCATCGTACTCACCGGCGGCACGCCGGTGCTGGTGGACGTGGAGCCCGATACCTACAACATGGATGTCACCCGGCTCGCCAGAGCGATCACGAAACGCACACGCGCGATCATGCCGGTGCATTTCGCCGGCTTGCCGGTGGACCTCGATCCGCTGTACGAACTGGCGGACAAACACGGCCTGCGCGTGATCGAGGACGCGGCCCACGCCATCGGCACGGAATACAAGGGCCGGCGCATCGGCGCCTTCGGCGACATCCAGGTGTTCAGTTTTCACCCGAACAAGAACATGACCACCGGCGAGGGCGGCTGCGTGGTGACGCGCGACGACAAGCTCGCCGAAAAAATCGCGCTGCTGCGCTTTCACGGCATGGACCGCGAGGCGTGGAACCGTTTCGGCAAGACCGGGTCGCAACACTATGAGATCGTCACGCCGGGCTACAAGTACAACATGATGGACATCCAGGCGGCGCTCGGCCTGCACCAGCTGCCGGCGCTCGACGGTTTCATCCGGCGCCGCACCGAGCTGGCGCTGCGGTATCAGAAGATTTTCGCCGACTGGCCGCAGTGGACCCGGCCCGGCACGCCGGCATTCGTCCACCGCCACGCCTGGCACCTGTACACGCCGCTGATCGATTCCGCGGCCGCGGGCATGGACCGCGACGCCTTCATGCAGGGCATGAAGCAGCGTAACATCGGCACCGGGCTGCACTACCGCGCGGTGCATCTGTATCCTTATTATCGCGAGCGCTACGGCTTCAAACCCGGGGATTTTCCGAACGCCGAAAGCATCGGCGAACGCATCGTCAGCCTGCCGCTGTTCCCGGGCCTGAGCGACGCCGACCAGGACCGGGCGATCGCCGCGATGGCGGATTTGTTCAAGAGGAAATGACGTGGCGAAGCCCTATGTAAGCGTGGTCATCCCGGTGTACAACGAGCAGGAAAACCTGCCGGCGCTGTTCCTGCGCCTGACCGCGGTGCTCGACCGGCTCGGCAAGCCGTACGAGATCTTGTTCACCAACGACGGCAGCCGCGACAACTCGCTGGTGCTGCTCCGGGATTTCCACAAGCAGCGGCCGGCGCAGGTGCGCGTCATCGACTTCAACGGCAACTTCGGCCAGCACATGGCGATCATGGCGGCGTTCGAGCGCGCGCGCGGCGAGGTGATCGTGACGCTCGACGCCGACCTGCAGAATCCGCCGGAGGAAATCCCGAAGCTGCTCGCGGAAATCGAGAACGGGCATGACGTCGTCGGCGGGTACCGCAAGGACCGCCAGGATTCCTGGTTCCGGCGCCGGGCGTCGCGCCTGCTCAACAAGGTGCGCGAGCGCACCACGCGCATCCGCATGCGCGACCAGGGCTGCATGCTGCGCGCCTACCGCCGCAACATCGTCGAGCACATCACCGCCAGCGGCGAGACCTCGACTTTCATCCCGGCGCTGGCCATGAGCTACGCCGCCAGTCCGGCCGAGGTCGAGGTCGAGCACGCGGCGCGCGCCGCCGGCGCCTCGAAGTACCGGCTCTACGACCTGATCCGCCTGAATTTCGACTTGATGACGGGATTTTCCGTCGTGCCGCTGCAGGCATTCACGTTCTTCGGCGTGATCATCGCCGCCGGCAGCCTGCTGTTCGTGGTTTACCTGTTCATTCGCCGCCTGATGATCGGCCCGGAAGCGGAAGGCCTGTTCACGTTGTTCGCGATTCTGTATTTTCTCGTCGGCGTCGGCATCCTTGGACTGGGCATCATCGGCGAGTACGTCGGCCGCATCTATCAGGAAGTCCGTCGCCGCCCGCGCTTCATGATTCGCGAGGTCTACGAGCAGCTCGACACCCCGAAGGCGGGCGCCGGTGACTGAGCCCGGCGTCGTCGTCTTCGCCTATCACGATGTCGGCGTCGAATGCCTCGATGCGCTGATCGCGCGCGGCAGCCGCGTGCTCGCGGTGTTCACGCATCGCGACGATCCCGGGGAGCAGATCTGGTTCGAATCGGTGGAACGGCTCGCGCGCCGTCACGGCATTCCGGTGCACACGCCGGATTCGGTGAACACGCCGGAATGGATCGCACGACTGCGCGAGATGAAACCGGATGTCATTTTTTCGTTTTATTATCGCAACCTGATCTGCCAGGAAATCCTGGACATTCCGCGACTCGGCGCTTTCAACATGCACGGTTCGCTGCTGCCGAAATACCGCGGACGCGTGCCGATCAACTGGGCGGTGCTGAACGGCGAGACCGAAACCGGCGCCACGCTACACTGGATGGTCAAACGCCCCGACGCCGGCGATATCGTCGATCAGGAGGCCGTACCCATCGGTCCGCGCGACACGGCGCGGGATGTCTTCGTCAAGGTGACCGCGGCCGCGCGCCGGGTTCTGGAACGCAGCCTCGACGCGATCCGGCAGGGCCGCGCGCCGCGCCGGCCGCAGGACGAGTCGCGGGCGAGCTGCTTCGGCGGACGCAAGCCCGAGGACGGACGCATCGACTGGCGCGCCGATGCCGGACGGATTTTCAATTTCGTCCGCGCATTGACCCATCCCTATCCCGGCGCGTTCACCGACGTGGACGGACGGCGGTTCCTCGTCTGGTGGGCCGAGCCGCGGGCGGACGGCGCCGGCCGGCCGGGGCAGGTGCTTTCGGCGGCGCCGTTGCGCGTCGCGGCCGGAAACGGCTCGCTGGAAATCGTGACATGGCAATGGCGCGACGGCCCGGAGCAGCAAGGCGGCGCGCACGGCCTGCGGCTCGATCAGATATTGGGCCAAGCGACACAAGAACGTTCCCTCTCCCCGCACGCGGGGAGAGGGCGAGGGTGAGGGGAAGGCTATGTTGCCGTTTCGTTACTACCCCCTCACCCAGACCGCTCCCCCGCTTAGCGCGGGGGAGAGGGGAATCGGTCGGCCGTAGCTCGACGATATTGCTAAGCTATCAGTTTGTAACCAATGGTTAACTTTTCCTAGAAATTGGAGTCAGCATGAGCCTCAAAGTCTTGATCCTCGGCGTGAACGGTTTCATCGGCAACAGCCTGACCGAGCGCATCCTGCGCGACACCGACTGGGAGGTCTACGGCATGGACATGGGCCGGGACAAGCTCGACCAGTGTCTGGGTCACGATCGCTTCCACTACGTTGAGGGCGACATCACCATCAACAAGGAATGGATCGAGTATCACGTCAAGAAATGCGACGCGGTGCTGCCACTCGTGGCCATCGCCACGCCCGCGACCTACGTGCTCGAGCCGCTGCGCGTGTTCGAGCTCGACTTCGAGGCCAACCTCGCGATCGTGCGCCAGTGCGTGCGCTACGGCAAGCGCGTGATCTTTCCCTCGACCTCCGAGGTCTACGGCATGAGCGCCGACCGCGAATTCGACGAGGAAGCGTCGAACCTGGTGCTCGGACCGATCAACAAGCCCCGCTGGATCTATTCGTGCAGCAAGCAGCTGCTCGACCGCGTGATCGCCGCCTACGGCCAGCAGCAGGGTTTCAAGTACACGCTGTTCCGGCCGTTCAACTGGATCGGACCGAAGCTCGACAACATCATGGAGCCCAAGGAAGGCAGCTCGCGCGTGCTGACGCAGTTCATCGGCAACATCCTGCGCGGCAAGGACATCCAGCTCGTCGACGGCGGCGCGCAGCGGCGCAGCTTCACCTACATCGACGACGGCGTCGACGCGCTGCTGCGTATCATCGCCAACCAGGACGGATGCGCCGACGGACGCATCTTCAACATCGGCAACCCGCGGAACGACATGTCGGTGCGCGAGCTGGCCGAGACGCTGGTGGCGCTGGTCAAGACCTATCCCAAGTACGCGGCGCTCGCGGACAAGACCAAACTCGTGTCGGTCAGCTCGGGCGACTATTACGGCAAGGGCTACCAGGACATCCTCACGCGCGTGCCGTCGATCCGGAACGCCGAGAAATACCTGGGCTGGAAACCGACCACCGACCTCAAGACGGCGCTGCGCAAGACGCTCGACTATCACCTCGGCCGGCCGTCGCGGGAACTGGAAGCCTGAACCACGGCCATGCCGGAGACGCGCCTCGCGATCAAGGTCGATGTCGACACCGATCGCGGCACGCGCGTCGGCGTGCCGCGGCTGCTGGATATTCTCGACGAGTTCGGCGTCAAGGCGACCTTTCTCTTCTCGCTCGGTCCCGACAACACCGGCCGCGCCATTCGGCGCATTTTCCGTCCCGGATTTTTCGGCAAGGTGGCGCGCACCAACGTCGTGGCCATCTACGGGCTGCGCACGCTGTTGAACGGCGTGCTGCTCCCCGGCCCGCACGTGGGCCGGCGCAACCAGGACGTGATGCGCGCCGCGCGCGATCGCGGCCACGAAGTCGGGATTCATTGCTACGACCACATCCGCTGGCAGGACGGGCTCGCGCGCATGTCGCGCGCCGAGGTCCAGGAAGAATTCGACAAGGCGCGCCGCGAGTTCGAGCGCATCTTCGGCGAGCCCGCGAAAACCGCCGGAGCCGCCGGCTGGCAGGCGAACGCCCTGAGTCTGGCCGCCTACGATGCCGCGGAACTGTTGTACGCCAGCGACGCGCGCGGCACGGATGTTTTCCTTCCGCTGGCCGACGGCGTCGTCTTCAGGACCTTGCAGATCCCGACGACGCTGCCGACGCTCGACGAACTGCTCGGACGCCCGGAACATCCCGAGGAGCGCCTGGTCGAACAGTACCTGTCGTGGCTGCGGCCGGGACGAATCAACGTCCTGACCGCGCACGCCGAGATCGAGGGGATGCTGAAGGTCGATCTGTTCCGCGCGCTGCTGGCTCAGGCGCAAAAAAAGAACGTGGGCTTCGTCCGGCTGGACGACCTGGCGCGCGAATATCTGCGCCAGCGCGAACGCATTCCGGTCTGCGAGCTGATCCAGGGCGAAGTGGACGGTCGCTCCGGCACGCTCGCGGTGCAGAAGGCCGCTTGAACATGCGCAGCATCTGAATCGCACCACTCAATAATTCCAACATCATGCTTGCTCCTGACATTGACCCCGTCGCCATCCAGCTTGGCCCGCTCAAGGTGCACTGGTACGGGCTCATGTACCTCATCGGTTTTCTCGGCGCGTGGTGGCTGGGGATTTACCGCGCCAAGCGTCCCGGCTCCGGCTGGCAGCCGCAGGAGATCGCCGATCTGCTGTTCTACGCCGCGCTCGGCGTGATTCTCGGCGGGCGCATCGGTTACGTGCTGTTCTACAACCTCGGTTATTACCTCGATCATCCGGTCGAGGTGTTTTACATCTGGGCCGGCGGCATGTCGTTTCACGGCGGTCTGCTCGGCGTGATTACGGCGATGTGGCTCTACGGGCGCCGCACGCGGCGTACTTTCTTCGGCGTCGCGGATTTTGTCGCGCCGTTGACGCCCATCGGCCTCGGCGCCGGCCGCCTCGGCAATTTCATCAACCACGAGCTCTGGGGAAAAGTCACCGACGTGCCATGGGGCATGGTATTCCCCGGCGCCGGTGCGTTGCCGCGACATCCTTCGCAACTTTACGAATTTACCCTCGAAGGGGCGGTGCTGTTCCTGGTCCTCTGGATTTATGCGCGCAAGCCACGGCCGCAGACTGCTGTCTCAGGGCTGTTTCTGTTCTGCTACGGGGTGTTCCGTTTCATGGTGGAGCTTGTGCGCGAGCCGGACGCCCAGCTCGGCTACCTCGCCTTCGGCTGGGTCACGATGGGACAGATATTGAGCCTGCCGATGATTCTTTTGGGCGCCTGGCTGTTGTGGCGGCCGCATAGAAAACAGATCGGCGATTCACGGGGCAGCTGATCTTCCCCTGACCTTACGACATTAAGGTTGATGTCGCCAAGACGGCTTATTATGAAGTACCTCTCGCCGATTTATCGGGTGACGGCTCGATATCTTTTACCGTTGTTGACCTGCCTGGACCCGCAGATTATTGTACGCCCGTTGTTGATATTTTTCTGGAGCGGCGGGCGAGGGTAGTTCGCGACTTTCAAAAAACATAAATGATGAAGGATGGAGGATGAGATTCATGAACGGTAAATTCGAGACAATAACGGGTTATTTCCAGGTTGTTTTTGCAGCGGCAACGATGATGACAATCCCATCGGTGAGTCATGCCATGGACTGGTATGGCGGATTGAGTTTGGGACAGGCCAGGCATGAGGCCACCGTGGGCGATCTTCTTGGGCCGAGCTTTACCACCGGCAGCATCGACGGCAACGACGGCGCATTCAGACTTTTTGCGGGCATGGTGTTGTGGGATAAATACATCGGCGCCGAGTTCGGTTACGTCGATCTGGGCGAAGCGCTCGCGCAGTCCGGTTCCGCCAGAGCGTCCAGCACGGCGAAGGGGTACACGGCCTCGATAGCGGGACTGATACCGTTTACCGACCGGTTGGGAATGATTCTGAGAATCGGAGTGGACGGAATTAAAACCACTTTAACCACGTCGGGTCCCGGTGTTCCCCCCGGCTCGCATTCCACCGACTTGAAAATCTTCGGCGGTACCGGCGTTCAATACGATTTTTCCAAAAAGATGGGCGCGCGGCTTGAAGTCGAACGTTATAACATGGGCAGCATCGGCAGCCCCTACATCAATATGATCAGCGGGGGAATCGTTTACCGGTTCGGGAAATAAAATAGACAGAAAGTTTTCGTCGTTTCAGAGAGCCGGGTTTATCCCGGCTTTCTTTTTTTGAATTATGGGTTCCCTTATTTGATCCACACCGTCTTTACGTTCACGAACTCGCGGATGCCGTGCACGGACAGTTCGCGACCGTAACCGGAAGCCTTGATGCCGCCGAAGGGTAGGCGCGGATCGCTTTTGACCAGGCCGTTCACGAAGCTGGCGCCCGACTGAAGGCGTCGCGCCAGCCGCTCGCCTTTTTTAATATCCCGCGTCCACAGGCTCGACCCCAGGCCGTAGCGATTGTCGTTGGCGAGACGGATCGCATCTTCTTCGTCTTTCGCGCGGATCACGATCGCAACCGGCCCGAACAGTTCCTCTTCGTAGGCGCGCATGCCCGGACCGACATGGTCGATGACCGTCGGCTCGTAGAAAAATCCCGGCCCCGCCGCCGGCCCGCCATGGAGCGCGAACGTGGCGCCGGTCGTCACCGAATCCGTGACCTGTTTGTGCAGCTGATCGCGCAGGTCGGCGCGCGCCATCGGTCCGAGTTCGGTGTCTTCGCGCATCGGATCGCCCAGCCTCAAGGCGTGAACCTTTTGCCTGAAAAGCTCGATGAAGCGGTCGGCGATGGGTTCCGTCAGGATGAAACGCTTGGCGGCGATGCAGCTTTGTCCGGCATTGAGAAAGCGCGACGCGACGCCGACGGATGCCGCCTGTTCGAGATCGGCGTCGGGCAGGACCACGAACGCATCCGAGCCGCCGAGTTCGAGCACCGATTTCTTGAGGCTCGCCCCGGCCGCGGCCGCCACTTTTCTCCCGGCCGTATCGCTGCCGGTGAGCGTGACCGCGTGAACGCGCGGATCGGCGATGACTTTCTCCGCCTGCGCGGCGGAAATCATGAGCGTGCGGAACACGCCCCGGGGGAAGCCGGCCTTGTGAAAAATCTCCTCGATGGCGAGCGCGCACTGCGGCACGTTCGAGGCGTGTTTGAGCAACGCGGTGTTGCCCGCCATCAGGCTCGGCGCGGCGAAGCGGAACACCTGCCAGAACGGGAAATTCCACGGCATGACCGCGAGCACGGTTCCGAGCGGCAGGTACGCGACATAACTGGCGCGCGCGTCGGTTTCGACTTTTTCGTCCCGGAGAAAAGTTTCGGCGTGTTCGGCGTAGAACTCGCAGCCCCAGGCGCATTTCTCCACTTCGGCGCGCGCTTCGCGGATGATTTTTCCCATTTCCAGGGTGATGAGACCGGCATAACGAGCGCTGTTGCCGCGCAGCTCGGCGGCGGCGTTGCGGAACAGCCGCGCGCGTTCGGCGAACGGGGCGGCCTGCCAGGCGGTGGTCGCCGCCGCCGCTTCGGCGAGCGCCGCTTCGGTCTGGCGGTCGTTCCAGACATCGAAGGTTTTCAGCCGCTCGCCGGTTGCGGGATTGATCGTTTCCATGGTCGTCGATATATATCCTTGACGGTTACGGGGAATAATTTTAAGTCCGGTTGTCTATTTATCTATAATAAGGCGACATGCGGCGTTACTTCGTCATTTTTCTGCTTCTGACCGGCCTCACGGGCGCCGGCCGGCTCTCGTTGGCGCAGGATGCGACGCCGGACGAGGAAAGCCGCCGCCGCGATTATCTGGCCGCGATCGAGGCGCTCAAGGCCGGCCAGACCGCGCGCTACAAGACGCTCTACGCGCGTCTCGACGGTTACATCCTGCGCGGTTATCTCGAGTATGAATCCCTGAAGAACCGCGTTTCCTCCACGTCCGCGGCCGAGCTGCGGCGCTTCCTCGCGGAGAACAGCGCGGCGCCGACGAGCGACGCCATCCGCAAGAAATGGCTGCGGGTGCTGGCGAGCCGCGGCGACTGGAACAACTTCCTCAAGGAATATCAGGACATCGAGGACGACCCGGAACTGCAATGCCTGCGCTTGTCGCATCTGCTCAAGACCAGCGAGGAGCAGGCCCCGCTCATGACCGAGGTGGAAAAGCTCTGGCTCACCGGCAAGCAGTTGCCGCGCAGCTGCGATCCGGTGTTCGCCGCCTGGCAGAAGGCCGGGCACATGACCGGCGACAAGGTCTGGGCGCGCATCCGCCTGGCGATGGAAGCGCGCAACCTGCGCCTGGCCGGCGACCTGGCGCGCTATCTCGATCCCGCCGACCGGGTGTGGGTCAGGCGCTGGCAGGCGATGCACCGCGATCCGGTGCGCGAGCTGCACAACATCGCCTACCCGGTCGAGACGCCGGTGGCGCGCATGATCGTGAAGCACGGCGTCGTGCGTCTCGCGTACCGCGATCCCGAGGAGGCGATGGTGCAGTGGGACCTGCTCAAGCACAAATACCAGTTTTTCGGCGAGGACGACAATTACGTGCTGCGCTACATCGGCATCCTCGCGGCCCAGGACCAGCTGCCGCAGGCGCTGATGTGGCTGTCCGCGGTTTCCGCCGAGCCGAACGACATGACGCTGCACCTGTGGCGCGTGAAGACCGCGCTGCGCGCCGGCCAGTGGGAGACGGCCAAGCGCTTCATCGCCGGCTTGAGCGAGGAACAGCGCCAGGACAACCAGTGGCGCTACTGGACCGCGCGGA